>JBBRQV010000058.1:0-17736 GCA_038225955.1 Ignavibacteria bacterium
GATGAAAACGGAGTTGAATTATATTGGGATAAGCCGAAAGAAGAATGGAAGTATAATGAAGACGGAACGGTAGTTATGGTTACAGATGCTCTGGATATTGATGACTTATTAAAAGAAATAGAAACGAAATAACTGTAATAATTTAATTAATTGTATTAAACAAAATCTCGCAAAGAAATGTTAAATCTCGCAATAGTAATCGGCTCCGTAAGAATTGGAAGACAATCGCACAAAGCTGCATATTACTTAGAAAAAAAATTCAAACAGAATAAAGATGTAAATGTAAAAGTTATAGATTTAATGAAGTACGAAGTACCGATTCTTGAAGAAAGATACAGGAATCTTGTAAATCCCCTTGCCTCAGTAAAAGAAGCTGCAGAAATTTTAAATAGCTCCGATGCAATAATACTTGTATCACCTGAATATCATGGAGGAATGTCAGGCGTTTTAAAAAACTTTCTGGACTATTATTCAAAGGAAATTTCCGGCAAGCCAATTGGAGTTGTAACAACCTCAGGCGGAAAGTTTGGTGGAATAAACGCCTCGCATGAATTGCAAAGGCTTATACTTGCTATCGGCTCATACCCTATGCCGAAGAAATTTATTGTTCCATTTATATCGCAGGTATTTGATGATGAGTATAACATATTAAATGAAGAAGCAGAAAAAGGGGCTGAACTCTTTATAAATGAATTTACCTGGTTTGCAAATACAATAGTTAAAGGCAAAATAATTCAGGATAAAGTAGCAGCATAAATTAACCAAATTAATAATAGAAATTAAACCTCACACATCATGTCAAAAAAAATATTAATAACCGGCGCAACCGGTTCAGTAGCAGGATTAACAATCAAAAGTATCCTTGCAAAAAATAAAGACGTATCATTAAGAGCCTATGTAAGAAATCCTGAGAAAGCAGAGAACTTGAAAAATTTAGGAGTCGAATTAGTACAGGGTGATTTTGAAAATCAAGATGCTTTAAACAAAGCAGCTGAAGGAATGGACGCAGTATTCTCACTTACAATAGCAAATCCTGATGCAGATAAACAAGGCATTGCAATTACAACGGCAGCAAAACATGCAGGCGTAAAACATCTTGTAAGAAATTCTGCAATCGGCGCAGCAGCAGATGCTCCAACCGAAAACGGAAAACTTCACTTTGCTACCGATGAAGATATAAAAGCATCCGGACTTACGTACACAATTTTCCGCCCACACTTCTTTATGCAAAATTTATTTTATGCACTTCAAACAATTAAAGAGCAGGGAAATATGTACTGGGGAATGGGCGATGGTAAAATGGGATTGGTTGATGTACGTGATTTGGCAGACAGCTATGCAGAAGTTTTAGTAAACGGCGGACATGAAAATAAAATATATACTCCTACAGGACCGGAATCAATTTCGTTCTACGATATGGCAAAAACCATTTCCGATAGCTGGGGCAAACCTGTAACTTACGTGCCTGTTACACCTGACGCGGTTTATGATGCGTTAAAGGGAATGGGAGCAGACGATTTTTCATCGAGACTTATGAAGCAATACTCAATAGCTTACGCAGATAACTGGGGTAACTTTGTGAATGACGATGTTGAAACAGTCACGGGGCATAAGGCAAGAAGCTTTAAGCAGTTTGTTGATGAAGTAATGATTCCGGCACTTAAATAAAGAAAACTGTAACTTATAACGGATTTTCCCGTTAATATATTCAGATATTTAAAGTGTTTTTGAGTCTCATCCGTCTATATAAGTAGGGATGAAATCCAAAATAAAAAATATAACCTCCTCATTTTTTCTCACTGAAAAACGCAGAAAGAGTTGGGGAGGTTTTTGATTTTATAAAATCAAGCGATATATTTATTAATCGCATTATAGATTTCTTTAAGATAATTTTGTAACATAAACAATTTAATGACACCAAAAAAAGAAAAGATTTTATTATTTACATTAGCCACTATTCAGTTTACTGCAATACTGGACTTTATGATTGTGATGCCTTTGGGTCCGCAGCTTATGAGAATTTTCGATGTTAATCCGTCGCAGTTTGGAATCATTGTTTCATCTTATACTTTCGCTGCAGGATTTACAGGGTTAGTCGGTGCATTTTTTATCGATAGGTTCGATAGGAAGACAGCGTTGATGTTTAACTACATTGGATTTTCAATCGGCACAATTTGCTGTGCGCTTGCGCCTAGTTATGAATGGCTTGTAGTTGCTCGTATCGTAACCGGATTATTCGGCGGAGTTATGGGCGCGCTTGTAATGTCCATCGTCGGTGATGTTATTCCGGAAGCAAGAAGAGGAGCCGCAATGGGAATTGTCATGGCTTCGTTCTCAGTCGCTTCGGTGTTCGGTATTCCATTCGGATTATATATTGCAGACCTGGGTGGCTGGCATATGCCTTTCGTCTTCCTTGGTTTCATGGGATTAATAGTAAGCGTTATAATTTATAAAATTGTTCCGAGTGTAAACTCTCATTTAACAAAAGAAAGACCTTCGCCTGTTCAGGTCGTTAAAAATGTATTCGGAAGTACGATGCAGGTACGCGCGCTTATGTTTATGTTCGTTCTTGTTCTCGGGCAGTTTTCTGTTATTCCATATATCAGTCCTTACCTTGTAGCTAATGTAGGTTTTGCAGAAGTGAACTTAAAATGGATGTACTTATGCGGGGGAGCAGCTACTATATTTACTTCGCCTTTCATAGGAAGAATGGCTGATAAATACGGCAAGCCGAGAATATTTACAATTATGGCAATACTCTCCATAATTCCTTTGCTCACTACAACCAATATGCCTCATGCTCCTGTATGGTTTGTATTGATTTGCAGTACATTGTTTTTTGTTTTTATCAGTGGAAGAATGGTGCCTTCGATGGCTCTGATAACTTCGGCGGTAACACCATCGCACAGAGGAAGTTTCATGAGCGTCAATTCATCTGCGATGCAATTAGGCTCGGGTGTTGCTTCGTTCCTATCGGGGATGGTAATTTCGCAATCAGCATCAGGAGAAATACTGCATTATAATATTGTAGGCTACGGTGCAATTGCTTTTACTATCCTTGCAATATTTATTGTAAGAGGAATAAAACCGGTACCGCAAAATATAATTACAAGTGCTGATGGTGAGTCAATTGAAACTGAAGAAATTCATGTAATGGCAGAGATGTAAGAAGAAGGGAAAACAATTTTATTTCCGTTTAAAATTCAGAAGTCTTAGTCCGTTAATGCAGACAAGCACAGTGCTTCCTTCGTGTCCTACAACACCCAATGGCAGTGCAAGTTGAATACCTAATACAGAAGCAATAAGTATAACAATTACTCCCATAGAAAAAATTAAATTCTGATAGACAACTTTCTTTGCCTGTCGGCTAAGAGCAATTGCATAAGGAATTTTCGTTAAGTCATCTGACATTAGCACAACGTCGGCAGTTTCAAGCGCAACGTCAGTTCCGCCGCCGCCCATAGCAATACCTATATCTGCGGTTGAGAGAGCAGGAGCATCGTTCACTCCGTCACCAACCATTGCAATCACTCCAAATTTTTTATTTTCATTTACGATTCTTACTTTATCTTCGGGCATTAGTTCTGCATAAAAATCATCAAGACCCAGTTTATCAGCGATTGCTTTTGCAACTCTTTTATTATCACCTGTAAGCATAATTATTCTCTGCACACCGACTTTACGTAACTCTTTAATAACTTCTGCTGCGTCAGGTCTTATCACATCAGCAATTGCAATTATTCCTATGATAAATGCTTTTTTATTCTCAATTACACCGACAAGAACTGAAGTTTTTCCTTCGTTCTGATGCTGCTCAACAACTTTAAATGCAGTATCTAAGTGATGCGTTTCGTAGTCATCAAAAAAATTAAGACTTCCTATACAAACGGAATAATTTTTTAGCTCTGCAATAACTCCTTTGCCCGTAACTGATTGAAAATTTCTCACTTCAGGAATTTCAATCTGTTTTGCCCGGGCAGATTTTACAATTGCCTGCGCCAGAGGATGCTCGGATTTCGACTCCACAGCTGCAGCCATTGCAAGCAACTCCCTTTCTTCACCGCTCCAGATTACATGCTCTGATACAGGTAAAGGAATAACTTTTACATCGGTAACTTCGGGCTTGCCGTAAGTAAGCGTTCCTGTTTTATCGAATGCAACAACTTTTATATCGGCAGTCTGCTCGAGGTACGCACCGCCTTTATAAAGAATGCCGCGCTTCGCTCCGTTACCAATTGCAGAAAGAATAGACGCGGGTGTGCTTATTATTAATGCACACGGCGAAGCAACAACCATCAATGTCATTGCTTTGTAGAATACTGCATCGAAGTTTCCGTGAAAAATGAAGTAAGGAATTAGAATCATTAAAATCGTAAATACAATTACACCTATTGCGTAGTATTGTTCCGCTTTATCGAGGAAGCGCTGAGTCTTTGCCTTTTGATTCTGCGCCTCTTCAACAAGTTTAATAATTTTTGCAATTGTAGAATCTTTTGCAAGGCGTGTAACTTTTATTTCAAGTCCCCCCGATTGATTTATAGTTCCTGCAAAAACTTTATCACCGAATTTTTTTGAAACAGGAAAAGATTCACCCGTCAATGAAGATTCATCCAATGAAGAATGCCCTTCTATAATAACTCCGTCAAGCGGCACTCTTTCTCCCGGTCTTATAATGATTATATCATCAATGTATATATCTTCTATTGCAATAGTTTTTGTCTCACCTAAAATTTTTACTAATGCTTCAGTTGGCCGGAGCTTCATTAAGGAATCAATTGCTTTACGAGTCTTACCAATTGCATAGGCCTGAAGCATATTAGAGAGAGAAAATAAAAATAAAAGCATAGCTCCTTCAAACGGAGCGCCGATGTAGGCAGCACCTATCGCGGCAAGCAGCATTAGTATATCTACATTAATCGTAAGCTCTTTCAATGAGCGAATACCTGCCCGAACGCCGTATGTACCTCCGGTGATATATGCAATAAGATAGAAGGAATTGAAAATTGTTTTGTCCACTCCTGATTTCTCCAATATAAAAGCAGAAATCATTGCTACGAAGGTAATGATAGTGAAGGCAAGTTCTGTCTTGGCAGAGTCTAAAAATCTTGTAAAGAAATTTTGCTCTTCGATTACCTCTTCTGTTTGCTCAGTTAAATGCAGTCCTTTTGTTTTGAATTGAGTGATTAAATCATCGGGCTCAATTGTCTTATTATCAAAGGTAACGATGAAAGATTTTCTTTCGAAATCTACATCAGCATCTTTTACTCCTTTTATTTCCAATGCTCGTTTTTCAAGAGCAGCAGCGCAGGCATCACAAGGTCTGCCGTTAAGGTGAAGATTGCAGGTCTGAAGACCGGAATTTAATTTGTCCGAAACATTCCGAGCAATTTTTTTTACTTCCGTATTATGAAGCTTTTCCGGATCGTAATCAAGCGTCAACTTATCGTTTACATAATCAAATTTTGAACGTAAAATCCCCGGCTCCTTTGAAGTAATATTGTCTATTATATCCGCGCAGGTATGAATTTTTATTTCGTCTATATCTTTCGCCATAGTATAAAATCGTCATTATAAAGCTCAATTTTAAGCCAATTATTTCGGATTTATAGAGACTGAATTTAAATAACTTTAAAACCTAACACAGATTTTTTATGATAAATATGATTGCACAGATAAAAAAATAAAATTAATCACTCAAAACATCTGTGTATCATACAAATTATATCTATCTGTGTTTAAATTATCCACTATCAAAATTTACACAATAAAAGTATTTTTATAGTTAATGACTCAGATTATTACAGATATTGATTTAGCAGCAGAAGAAATTCTGAAAGGAAACATTGTCGGCTTGCCGACTGAAACCGTGTATGGTCTCGGTGCTAATGCATTGAATGAAGATGCTGTTTTAAAAATTTTTGAAGCGAAGGAGCGTCCAAGATTTAATCCGCTTATAGTTCATCTGTTGGATAAGAATGAGTTGAGCGAATATATCTCAGAAATTCCGGATAATTTTTTTAAACTCTACGAAAAATATTCTCCCGGACCCGTTACCTATGTTTTAAAAAAGAAAAAAACAATTCCGGATATAGTTACGGCGGGGAATGAAACTGTAGCAGTAAGATTTCCGTCTCATATAGTATTCAGAGAGTTATTAGAAATTGTGAAAGTTCCCATTGCCGCCCCCTCTGCAAATCGCTTCGGAAGAATTTCTCCTACAAGCGCAGAAGATGTGATGAAGGAAATGGAAGGCAGGATAAAATACATTTTAGAGGGCGGAAGTTCGGCCGTGGGGATTGAATCAACGGTGGTCGATCTATCGGGCGAGCTGCCTGTAATTTTGCGTCACGGATATATAAGCAAAGAGGAGATTGAAAACGTAGTTGGAAAGACGGATATGCACAGGTCGGGAAAAATTCATTCGCCCGGAATGCTTTTAAATCACTATGCGCCTCAGACACCATTAGTAATAGTAGAGCATCTGAATGACCTTGATGCGTACGAAGGTAAAAATTACGGAATACTGGACTTGAATAAATATTCGGATTTGAAAGAAGCTGCAAAGCATTTATTTTCAGATTTACGAAAGCTTGATGAACACGGCTTTGAAATTATTTTAGCAGCTAAGGTTAAAGATGAAGGAATTGGAATCGCAATAAACGACAGACTTGAAAAAGCGCGGTACAAAAAATAAATTATGCCCGAAAGAATTATCATAGAGTTTCCCGAAGACAATAATAACGATAAGAGTAATAAGCTTGAAATTGATTTAAGTGAAGACATTTCAGATAAGATTTCAATCGAGCCGAAAATTTCTGAGCAAATAAATCATGAAGAGTCCAACAGAAAAAACATTTTAGACTCTAAAGTTAACTCTTTCTACAAAGGAAGTCCTAACCTTAACGGATTTTTCAAAAGTGATTTGAAGTTTCCGGAGGGAATAGATAAAAGCTTCAGAAGAAAACATCACCTCGAAATAAAAGATAATTTTTTAAATTCAGTTTTAGAAAGTAATAAATATTTCATATTGTCATCGGTATCCGGTAACGTGTACTTTCTTGATAGATTTGATTTCAGTGTTAAAAGTAAAATTTTTATAGAGGAAAATGTTTTTGAAAAGACAGGAATTGTTTTTGAGAACAGGATTTTCGTAAACTCAGTTAAAAATATTTTTGAGTTTAAAAGTGACGAGGATGAAGAAGAAATTTTTTATGATTCGATCTACCAGAGCGAGCGGGATTTTTTTATATGGAGTAATCTGAACCGGTATAAAAATCTCATTTTATTTCTTGAGTACAATCCGGAGTCAAAAAAAGCTCTGCTTAAAATAATTGATACAGCAAATCATTACTCGATTACTGAGTTTGAGTTTGTATCCAATGATTTTCTCTCCGATAGCATATGTATAGGTGAAGGAATGGCTTATGTGCTGAATGACGATAAGATTTTGATTTGTGATTTGATGACAATGGATTTCAAGGAAGTAAAAGTTGAGACTTCAGGTTTTACAACTTCACATTTTTTGTTTCAAAATTATAAATTGTACTTCGCAAAGGATTTGCAGGAAATGTTTTATTTAAGTTCCTCCTCCAAGGAAAGCTCATATAAATATAGCGGGATAAAACTGAATTACATTAACTCTATTTCCGGCTATGGTGAAAACCTATTCATAGGAACAATTGACGGATGGAAATGCTATAAGAATAACGGACTGCTTGTGTATTCATTCGATGATGAATATGAAAATAAAGTTGAGTGCTGCAATGAAAATTTAGTTGTTATAACGAAGAAAAATAAATTTGTGATACATAATCTGAATAGATTTCAGGAGGCGGAGAGCAGAACGGTTTCTTCAATGGGCAGAGATGAAAGTGATGATATAGTTTCGGTGTTAATTAGTTTCAATAATTTAATTGTTCTTACAAAAGACGGAATCATTGAGCTGTATGCCGATGATAATCTTAATATTCACATATAGTTTTCTTATAATAAACAAAATGAAAAGATTTTTTGTTTTACTATTTTTTATAAGTTCAATTATTGCCGAAGCAAAAGACGGCGGTAATTTTGTTTTTATGTTCGATAACTCCGGTAGTATGTCGGGTTATTATAGAGAGTCGAACAGCGCTTTCAAGCTATTTGCAAAAGCGCTCATGAAAAATTCTCTAAAGCCTGGTGATAATGCGAGTGTAATGCTTTTTACTAAATCGGACGCTTCGCGAAAAATTGAATCACCGAAAACAATTTTCAGCGGATCTGCGAGCACTTTTAACGCCGATGGCGTGATCAAAGATTTTAATTTAATGAGAGGTAAAGACGGCGATTTCGGAACGACAGATTTAATTGAAGCGCTTGATAAGGGAATCGCAAGTCTAGACGGCAATACAGGAATCATCTGGCTTATAACTGATAACATAAACGATAACAGCGGTAGCGGCGACTCGTCTTATTTCAACACTCTTTCATTTTACCAGAGATTAAGAGGTGACGTTAACATAAAAAAAATTCTTTTGTATCCCATCCCCGAGAAAGTTACTGAAGTTGGATACACTTCGCTGGGATATGTTGTCTATGCTATCGTATATTCAAAAGAAAATTTTTCACAGCTTCATCTTGAGGCTTATGATAAAATTATCAGGGATGCAGGAATAAAACAAAAAGCAATTACGTTAAAGCCGCAGGATATAGGAACGATTGTATTGCAGCCAAAAGTTGCAGTTGGTAGAATTACAGAAGGAAAATTATTTTTTGACGGGAAAGTTTTAAGAGGATTTGGATTTGAAGAGGGTGAGAAAGTTAAAGAGACATTCAACGACCTTTCATTAAAATCAAATTTGTATCCATATATAATAAAGAGCGCAAACCTTAATGTGCATCTTGAAGATTTTAAGTCGTCGGATTACTCAGTGAAATCGTTAGGCACTCAGCAAATCACTCCTTCCACAGTAAGCAATGTTTCTCCCGAGGGAGAGGTAACGGGATTCTCTTTGATTTTCAATCTGCCGGAGATTACTCCTACTTTTTCATTCAATACAATTTTCAAAGAAGATTTTTCCATTGGAGGAAATCTTGTTCTTGAAGTATCGCAGACAGATATTGCGCTCGATCAGAATTACATAAACAGCTTTAAAGATTTATTTGCTCTTCAATCTATTCCGGAAATTTTTCAGCCGTCATTAAAAGATAAAAAAATTGTAACTTCAATCCCTCTTGAAATCACGATGAACTACGGGCCGTGGAGATTGTTTGTATTGATTGGACTTATAAGTTTAATTGTTCTTATTCTTGTCTTCTTCGTAATAATGATAATGAGGAAAAAACATTTTACGCTTGTGATAGATAACAAAGACGAGCAGGATATTTCGCTAAGCGCATTTTCTTCGTATGATGTCTCCTATAATTATTCTTTAAATTTAGGAACGCTAAAGAAAACATTAATGGGGCAGATAAAATTTACTTACTCAAAATTTACAACAGAGCCGGGCAGAACAACTATAATGAGAGATAACCTTCCGGTTTTGATTGAATACGAAGACGATAATCTGAAAAAAACGTCGGTTCAGATAATGATAAAAGAGGGTGACGGGAAGGCTTCGGAGAGTACATTTTCGAGCCAGGATGGTGGAATTTACTAGCATTCATAGTCCAAAAAATTTATCTGCAAAATTACACATCTAAACCGTTTAAATTATGATAATTTATGGGTTTAGGTGTCAAACTATACCATTCTTTATGAATTGTTTTCCCTTGATTTTTAGGTTATTTTGCGTATTACCTAAAATTAACCATCCTTTATATAAATGCCCGCAATTTTAGATATTCACTCAAGACAAATTTTAGATTCACGCGGTAACCCAACTTTAGAAGTTGATGTTGTTTTAGAGGACGGAACGCTCGGCAGAGCCGCTGTTCCATCAGGCGCATCCACAGGCGAGAGGGAAGCAGTTGAACTTCGCGACGGAGATAAGAAAAAATATTCAGGCAAAGGTGTTTTAAAGGCAGTAAAAAATGTTAACACAACTATTGCAAATGCTTTACTCGGATTTGATTCGATTGACCAGACAGGACTTGACCGGATATTAATAGATTTAGACGGAACGGAAAATAAATCGAAGCTTGGCGCTAACGCTTTGCTCGGTGTATCAATGGCGGCTGCACATGCAAGCGCAAATCACTTAAACATTCCACTTTATAAATACATCGGCGGCGTAAATGCAAAAATGCTTCCTGTACCGATGTGTAATATTATCAATGGCGGTAAGCACGCAGATAACACAGTTGATTTTCAGGAGTTCATGATTATTCCTACAGGCGCAGAAACTTTCTCGGATGCTCTTATGAGCTGCGTAGAAATTTTTCATAGCTTAAAGAGTGTTCTTCATAAGCAAAATGCAAGCACATCAGTCGGTGATGAAGGCGGATTTGCTCCGAATTTAAAATCGAATGAAGAAGCTATTGAAGTTATTCTTGAATCGATTAACAAAGCAGGTTACAAAGCAGGAAAAGATTTTTATTTAGGATTAGACGTTGCCTCTTCTGAAATGTGGAAAAAAGGAAAGTATGAATTCTATAAATCGCATCTTCCTACAAAAACATCTTCGCAGATGGTTGACTTATACGCAAGCTTATGCAAACAGTATCCAATCATTTCTATTGAAGACGGAATGGCAGAGAACGATTGGGACGGATGGAAAGAATTAACAGATGCATTAAAAGGAAAAGTACAGTTAGTCGGTGACGATTTATTCGTAACAAACACAAAGATTTTTTCCGAAGGAATTAAAAAAGGGATTGCAAACTCAATCCTTATAAAAGTAAATCAAATCGGAACACTTACCGAAACGCTCGATGCAATTGAAATGGCAAAAGTAAATAATTACACTGCCGTTATCAGCCACAGAAGCGGAGAGACGGAAGATACTACAATTGCCGACCTTGCCGTTGCAACAAATGCAGGACAGATAAAGACAGGCTCGCTTTCAAGAACAGACAGAGTTGCTAAATATAATCAATTGATAAGAATCGAAGAAGAGCTTGGTGAAAGCGCGCAGTATCCCGGAATAAAAGCATTCTACAATTTATAATTTAAGAGAAATTAACGAAAGCGGCTTTCATAAATTATGAGAGACGTTTATATTTTTATAAAATATATTACACTAAATGAAACTATCACAATTTAAGTACCCCATTCCAAAAAACCTGATTGCTAAAGCTCCTAAGGCTCCGCGCGATATGGCTAAGATGATGGTATTAAACAGAGAAGATGAATCAATATTAACTTCGAAATTTAAAAGCATAATCGATTACATTGATGAAGGTGATGTTCTTGTAATGAATGACTCGAAGGTTTTCCCTGCGAGAATGTTCGGAACAAAGGAAAAAACAAGAGCGAAGATTGAAGTATTTTTATTGAGACAATTGAACGCAGAAGAAAATATATGGGATGTAGTTGTGGATCCTGCAAGAAAAGTAAGAATCGGAAATAGAATATTTTTTAATAAAAATCTTTACTGCGAAGTTATCGATAATACAACTTCAAGAGGAAGAATTGTAAGATTTAATGTAACAGAAGATTTTTCTAAAGTGATTGATAAGCTCGGTAAGACTCCATTGCCACCATATATAAAAAGAGAGCCGACTGAAAAAGATAAAGCTGATTACCAAACTGTGTTTGCTAAGAACGTTGGTTCAGTTGCAGCTCCTGCATCAGGTTTACATTTTACACCTGAGCTTTTAAAGAAATTAAAAGATAAAGGCGTTAAGCTTGCATACATTACTTTGCATGTTGGTCTTGGGACTTTCAGATTAGTTGAAGTGGAAGATTTATCGAAGCATAGAATGGACTCGGAATATTTTGAGATTACAAAAGAGAATGCGGATATAATTAATAATGCAGTTACAAAAAAAGGAAAAATTGTCGCAGTGGGAACATCCGTTGCAAGAGTGCTTGAAGCAAATATTGTTACGACGAAGAATATAAGATTTGGAAAAGGCTGGACTGATAAATTTATCCATCCGCCGCATTCATTAAGAGTTGTTGATAAGCTTATTACAAACTTCCAGTTGCCGCAAAGCACATTGCTTATGCTTGTGTGTTCATTTGCAGGAAGAGATTTTATAATGAAGGCTTACAAGAGAGCTATAAAAGAGAAATACAGATTTTATGCTTACGGCGATGCAATGCTCGTAGTTTAATTTTTATTTTTATAATAAAAGGCGGTGTTACGAAATAACATCGCCTTTTTGTTTTTTATTTATTTTTATAATTTTCTTTAAATTCCTTTCAAAAGAATTTTCATTTTTTATTTTGTTTAATTGTAGAATGAAACACATCTTAATCATTCCTGCATCAGGCTCGGGCATTAGGTTCGGCTCGAAAACTCCAAAACAATTTTTAAAACTAGATGGCCAAGAAATACTTGCGCATACTATTGAAAAATTTCATTCAATAAAAATCATTAATGAGATTTATATAGCAACGCAGGCGCATAATTTCAGTAGAGTAAAAAAAATAATCTCAAAAAATAATTTTACGAAAGTAAAAAGCATTGTTGAGGGTGGCGAGACAAGGCAGGCATCGGTGTTTAATGCACTTAATGCAATCACTGCAGAAAAAGATGATGTGATAATCGTTCATGATGCAGTAAGACCATTTTTATCAAAGAAATTAATTTTAAGTTTAATTGATGAGTGCCATAAGTGCGGTGGAGTAATCCCCGGCATAAAAATTAACGATACGGTAAAGCGTACCGATGAAAAAGGATTTATACAGAAGACACTATCGAGAGAAAATTTATGGACGGTGCAGACTCCGCAGATTTTCAGGTATGATATTATCAAAAATTCATTTGCGAAAGCAATAAAGAAAAATTTTATCGGAACAGATGAAGCTGCTGTAGTGGAATTTGCGGGATATCCGGTAAAAATCATTGCAGGCGAAAGAGAAAATATTAAGATAACACATAAGGAAGATTTAAAAACTATCCGTTAAAATCTAAATTATTTTTAATAATATTTATGATTACTTTTACTATATGAAAAACGGTAAGAGTCAGCTTCTTATATTATCACATACAAGCAAAGTTTTAAAAAATAATCCTTTGGGAGATCCTTATGAAAGGGAGTTTCCCGTTTACTTCCCACCATCATATTTTACATTAGAAAAAAAATTCCCGGTTACGTTTTTAATAGCAGGATTTACCGGCAACGGTTTTAGTAATGTGAATTTTTCTTTTATGGTTGAAAATATTCAGGAAAGATTGGACAGATTAATCCGCGAAGGCAAGATGAAGGAAATGATTGTTGTAATGCCTGACTGCATTACAAAGTACGGCGGCAGCCAGTATATAAATTCTACAGCAACTGGTCGATACGAAGATTATGTAATAAAGGAGCTCGTTCCTTTTATGGATGAAAATTTCAGAACTATTCCGCACGCATATTCACGAGCTATCTGCGGGAAATCTTCCGGAGGCTACGGAGCAATGATTCTCTCTATGAAAAATCCTGATGTATTCGGATTGATGTGCTCAACGGCTGGCGATGCATATTTTCAATATTGCTATGGGAGTGAAATTCCAAATTTTATTACTGATATAGAAAGATATGGCAAAGGTGATAAGGCAGTTGTAAATTTTATTAAGAATGAACTAAACTATAAACAGCCGAAGCCAAAATCATTTCACTCGAATTGCAACACTATAGGCATGGCAAGCTGTTACTCGCCGAACCCTGGTAATTTAAAAACTAAAGGATATAATTTCGATTTGCCTTTAGATTTGAACACAGGAGAATTTCGTAAGGATATTTTTAATAAATGGCTTAAGCATGACCCCGTAAATTTAGTCGGGAAGTATAAAAAGAATTTAAAGAAGCTGAAATTAATTTTTATTGATGCAGGAAAATCGGATGAGTTTAGTTTGAATATAGGCGCAAGGATTTTTTCAGATAGATTAACGAAGAACGGAATAAAACATTTTCACGAAGAATTTGAAGGTGGTCATTTTAATATACAGCATAGGTATGATAGAACTTTTGAAATGATTTCAAAACACATAAAAAATTCATAACAAGCTTAACGATGAAACCAATTGTAATATCAACATGGAAACACGGACTTGCGGCAAATGAAGCTGCATATAAAATTTTAGCTGAAGGCGGAAATTCATTGGATGCTGTTGAAGCGGGCGTAAAAATTTCTGAAGATGACCCAACTGTATTAAGTGTTGGCTATGGTGGACTTCCAGATGCAGACGGCAGAGTTACTCTAGATGCTGCTATAATGGATTGGAAGGCTCGCATCGGCGCAGTGATTTGCGTGGAGAATATTAAGAATCCGATTTCACTCGCACGAAAAGTTTTAGAAGATACAGAGCACACAATTTTAGCGGGAGACGGCGCATTTAATTTTGCAATCAAGAACGGATATAAAACGGAAAACCTTTTAACTGAAAACTCATTAAGAAGATTTAATGAATGGAAAAATTCCGATTCAAAGCACGCTGAAGAAATTCATACAGATAATTATTCCATTCTGAAAAGAAAAGCTGACTCAATAAACGAAGACGGCAATCACGATACAATAGGTATGGTAGCAATAGATAAAGACGGGCATGTATCTGCATCTTGCACAACATCAGGTATGGCTTGGAAGCTTCATGGAAGAGTTGGGGATAGCCCGATTCCCGGCAGCGGACTTTATGTTGACGGCGAAGTTGGCGGTGCTGCATCAACGGGCAGAGGCGAGGAATGTATAAGAGCATGCGGTTCATTTTTGATTGTTGAGTATATGAGACTTGGAATTTCTCCTATGGAAGCATGTAAAATTGCTTGTGAAAGAGTTGTGAAATTAAATTTACTTTCGAGCAAACATCGTGACCATATTTTTCAGGTAGGGTTTGTAGCATTGAATGTAAAAGGCGAGTACGGCGCATATAGCGTGAGAAAAGGATTTGAGTATGCAGTTTATAATCAGAAGGGAAATCAATTGATTCCGGCTGAGCATTACCTTAACGAAGATTTTACAATAGAAGATTTGTAATTTATATATGGACAGCTTTATTATTATTAAGAACGGTATAGTGCTTACTCTGGATAGAAACAGCAGGGCAGGCGTATATACTATTGTGATAAAGAATAATAAAATTGTTGAAATAGATTTTGAGAACAGATTTGAAATTGGAAAATTTATTGAAAGGTATCCGCAGACGAAGCTAATAGATGCGCAGAATAAAATTATTGTACCGGGATTTATAAACTCAAATTGCTACTCAACTTTTTCACTCAATAAATTATTTTTTAAGAAATGTACGTTTGAAAGTTTAAAAGAAAATCCTGCGCTGCAAACGATTGATAAATATTTATATCTGGTTGAGAACGTTCCGAAAAGGAAAAATATTTTTAAGACAAACTATTTGAAATCCATTTGTGCCGGTGAAGTGAATTTAATTGAGTCATCGGGAGATTTAAGCTTTGAGCATTTAGATGATGTGCTTAGCGGTTCAAATGCAACGGTTAATATTGTTGATTATGAAAATAATAAATCGGTCAATGCTCCGCTTGATGCGAAGCCCTTCCAGGGTGTAAGAGGTGATGAACAGATAAATATGTATCTCGTAAACAACTTGAAGAATCTTACTAACCAGGCTGATGTTAAGTTGTTTCTGGAAGTATATCAGAGTGAAAAAGATTTAACTGAGATAAAAGATTTATTCAGAAAGTCTTTGATATACGTATTGAAAGATTATAATCTTTTGACTCAGTCAACGATACTTTCAAATCCGATTTATCTAAGTAAGAATGAGTTTGATGTTTTAAATTCTACTACTACGAATGTAGTTCTTTCTCCTTCAGATATAGTAAATTTCTATCCGAGAAATTTTGATTTCAGGAATTTTATTTATTCTGATTTAAACGTAAGTATTGGCACGGGTTTCACAGGGAAAAATGTATTTTCAGAGGTAAAGTTAATTTCATCTCTCTGTTCAAAGAATATCAGAAATTACGAACCCCTGCTTAAAATGATTTCGCTTAATGCTGCTTATGCGCAGGGAATTTCAAATCAGACCGGCTCGATTGAAAAGAATAAACTGGCGAATTTTGTATTCTTCGATTTGAATAAATTTAATTCGTTTGCTGCTTTCCCTGAAATAGATTCGGAGAAAATTTCCGAGTACATCATAGAAAATCTTAACTCGGAAAATATATCCGATGTAATCGTTAACGGAAATTTTGAAGTAAAGGATTATAAAATAGAATTGAAATTAGATTTTAATCCGCTTAAAACTGCTTCTGAAATTAGCGCAAATTTATATAGTGTTGGAAATTATTCAGAGTATGCAGAAAAACAAAAGTTTTCAAAGAAGCAGGAACCGATCAATGATGATGTGTTAGATAATCCCTATGTAAATGGCGGACTTGAAGAGACGCAGAGAGAATTGTTGGTAGAGTTTGGTGAAGAATTCAGAGTAGTAAAAAAAGAAAGTGATGATGTGTTTCAGCCAATGGATACTTCGTTTCTTCCGGGTTCGGTTAATTCGTTATCTTACATAGATTCTTATGATTCTGATTTTAATTTTTTAACAATCGAAGAAGAGCAAATTATTCCTCACCCATTGGTGAAAGAAGGAGTCAAGTTTGCTCCGAAGAAAATATCTTTTAATGAAGAAGAAACACAAACTGAAACAAAAGAAAAATCAGAGGAAAACTTAAAAGAGAAACCTAAAGATTCTGAAAAGGAAAAGACTGTAATACGAAATACGGATTCACACGAAGAGCCGCATAAGGATAAGCCTAAAGAGCCTCAGTTTAAAAAAGTAAAATTAAGATTCGGTTTTAGCGACGACAAATAAATGAAATTAGCAACGCTGCTGTACATAAAAAATGATAAGGGTGATTATCTTTTACTTGAAAGAATAAAAAATCCGAATAAAGGTTTACTTTCTCCCCCCGGCGGAAAATTAGATGTTCATTTGGCCGAATCACCCATAGAGTGCGCAGTGCGCGAAGCCAATGAAGAGTGTGGAATAGTTTCCGTCCATGACGACTGGAAGTTAATGGGCATAATGACGGAGAAAGAATTTCCTAACATAGGAAATATTATGGTTTTTCTTTTTGAATATAGAAAGCGAACTAACGAAATCCCTCCCGAATTCGATGAAGGAAAATTTCATTTTATTCCTGAGAAAAATATTATGGAATCAAACATTCCTGAGACGGATAAAAAATATATCTGGACTAACATTCTGCAAAATAATGGTGAAGTTTTCTTCTTAAATATGGACTGCTCTCACTATCCTGAAATCATTCTGAAATAGAAATTTTATTAAATCAATTTTTGTTATAATTCGTAACTAACAACCACAAAATTAAAAAGGACTTAAGTTTGTCAGAGACATCTACCCTAATTAAATCCACTTTACCGGATACACAAAATTTGCAAGACCCCCGCAATCTGGCTATTGATAAAGTTGGTGTAAAAAATGTAAAATACCCAATAGTGGTAAAAGATAAAGAGAATTCTACTCAGCATACTATTGCCACAATTTCAATGACAGTTGATTTACCCAAGGAGTTTAAAGGAACTCATATGAGCAGGTTTGTAGAAATTCTTCAATGCGATGAAAGAGAAATGCATGTTGATTCTGTTGATAGTGTACTCGAAGAAATGCAGAAGAAGTTGCATGCAAGCGCATCGCATATTGAAATGGAATTTCCTTTTTTCAGAACGAAGAAAGC
>JBBRQV010000059.1:0-17290 GCA_038225955.1 Ignavibacteria bacterium
CTGAAGTTCATCACCGGTAAGATTTACCTGCTTTACCCCAAGCTCTGCAACATCACAAGCCGGAAATGTTCTATCGAATGACTGCTGAATTTTCTTTTCGACATCAACGTAATAAGTTTGAGTTGTGTTATTCACTGTTCGTGTTTTCTTCTCCTGACCAAATACCCAACCCACTACATCTGCGCGGACTCTCCAATAAGGAATATAAACAAGAAAGGCTTCATCAATTTTTGAATTAGAGCGTAATCCTTTTGCTTTTGAAATTCCTTTTTCCAGCCAATGATAAGTTCTGTTTATAGCATCATCTTTTTTTATTGTCTTCGGAACGTAATATTTTGCAGCGCCGTTCTCTCCCTGTATTGCCAGAAGAGTTCCGCAATACTTGCAATTGAAAGTGTTGATGCCTTCTTTCAGGTCAAGCTCGCCATTGCATGCGGGGCACGTAATGCCTTTTATTACTTTTTCTTTCTTAACCGGTGCTATTACTGTTGTATCCATTAAACTTTTATAAATTCTTTAAGGCTAAACTTTTTTAGCTATATAATATGCAATGATAATTAAAGGAATTGCTGCCAATCCATACAGAGGGATTTTTATCATTTCACCCGACATAAGCGCGAGCCCTGCTTTTTTCTCCATTACAAATCCTATTGCAAACGAGATTACACTCATTAATGCAAAAACAAAAATACCGACTCCGAACATTACTTTAAAAGGCGCTTCGGATTTTGCAGGCCATACATTTGCATATACTTTTCCTGAAGATGCCTCTACCAAAGCTGTGTAAGATTGCCCTTTGTAATTATAGGAAAACTGATAAAACGGAATATGAACTAAATCTGATTCTGCAATTGTATCAAGATTTACACCCGATTGCTGAAGCCAGCTTTGAGCAGAATCGTACATAACATCGGGAGGAATGAATTCCGAAACATTGAAATCTTTTTCTTTGAAAACTTTAAGGCTTCCCGCAGGAATATTTATTTTTTTTATTTCAGATATCGAAGTAGAAGTTGCGGGTTGCAAGTAAATTTTTTCTGAAGAAGCATCTTTAGATTTAAAATACCACATAGGAAAATAATAAAAACTCACCTGGGATATCTGGGCAAATTTGTCCAAATCTTTTACCTGAAAATTTCCCGCCATCCATCTTCTTAAATTTCCTTCTGCATCACCTTTATTAAAATTGCATGCAACAACAAAATGCGATACAACTTTTTTCTTATCGATGTAAATTGACGAGCCGCAATAAGCGCACTCAAGAAATTTTTCATCTA
The DNA here is from genome assembly GCA_038225955.1 of Ignavibacteria bacterium. Classification (GTDB taxonomy): domain Bacteria; phylum Bacteroidota; class Ignavibacteria; order Tepidaquicellales; family Tepidaquicellaceae; genus JAFDZO01. The sequence goes on from JBBRQV010000059.1 coordinate 1,278, forward strand.
CGGGCAAATCGTTATCTGCACCGCATTGTGGACATTTAATTTTATCTAAAGATTGAATCACTGATTACATTGATTTAAAATGATTTTAAATGAATTGTTTGTTGGTTCTCGAAGCTTATTGATCAAATATTGTTAATTAGTCTTTTAAACTTCAAACTTTCTTCACTGAAATTTATTATCAAAGCAATTTCTTTCTTAAAGGCTTTTAAATAATTCAAAGTCTGGACTAATTCTCTGTTCGTTATCTCTGCTACCCTTTTTAGTTCTACAATCACTTTTTCTTCTATTAAAAAATCAACTCTTCGAAATCCTACTTCAACATTGTCATATATTATTGGAGTTTCGTACTCTCGAAAAAACTTTAGATTTTGTTTTTCAAGTTCAACCTGCAAACTTCTTTGATAGATATTTTCTGTAAATCCAAAACCTAAAACACTATGAATTTTAAAAGCACAACCAATAATTTTCTCAGTAATTTCAGAATATTTATATTGATTATCTACAGCCATTAATTTTAAAGATTAAAATCTTTTGAACAAAGATTTACCTGAGTAAAATTAGATTCATTTATCAATCATTTCAAATCAGTGATTTAATATTTACATCTTAGCTAAAAGTTCTTTCTTCTTTCCATCAAATTCTTCATCCGTTATAAGTTTCGCGTCTCTCATTTTGCCAAGTTTTTCAATCGCGCTCATTATTTCATCAACAGACATTTTTTGCTCTTGCTGATTATTTTGATTACCCTGTTGGTTCTGATTTTGATTATTATTCTGATTATTGTTTTGGTTCATTGTTTGCCCCATCATATTCGCCATCTGCATTCCTGCGCCAAGCCCGACTCCAAGTCCTGCCGTTCCGCCGCCGCCTTCGTTCTCTGCTGCTTTTTCAATAGCTGTCGCAGTCTTGAATTTCATATACTGGTCAAGATTTCCGAGCGCACCCATAGAACTACGTTCGTTGATTTTTTCCTGAACTTCATCCGGTGGAACAATACCGACAATAATAATATCCGTAAGCTCAATTCCCATCGAGTTAAAGAAATCAGCAACTTCGGCTTTTACTCCCGATTCTATCTGCCCGAAAAACTGTCCAAGCTCAAATACGGTTTTTAAATTTTTTCCAAGTACACCGTTCAATCTTGATACTATTGCATCTCTCAAATAATCTTCAATATCGTTTGTGCTGAACAATCCCTGAGTAGAAACTATCTCGAGCATAAACTGACGCGGATTTGTAATTCTTATTGAGAATTTTCCCGATGCTCTTAATTGAACATAGGTAAGCTCGCTATCTCTGAAATTTATGGGTGACTTTGTACCCCATTTCAAATCAATGAATTTCTTCATCGATAAGAAATATACCTGTGCCTGAAACGGCGATGTGCCGCCAAAAGGCAGGCTTATTAATTTTGTAAGGAACGGAATATTTTCCGTTGTTAATGTATGCCTTCCTGCGCCGAACTCGTCAAGGACTTTTCCGTCTCTGAAGAAAAGAGCAGTCTGTGAATCCTGTACAATCAACTGTGAACCTAATCTGATAGCCGATGAGCCGTCCTGCGGTTCGCGGTGAACCATTGTCTTTCCTGTTTCATCAAAAAATTGGATTACGTCTAAAAGTGCCATATAGTTAAATTTAATTTATTTTCTTTTTTGTTAATTAAATGCATGCAGAAGATTTTCTCTCTCCTGAAATTTTCTTAACGTATCATCCAAAGCGGCTGATACCTTTGCAACATCAGGGCTAACGTCAAGATTTGCAGCAGCATTGTTTTCTAATGCGGAGAATAACGAGTTAATATTTTCAACATCAGTAACCAAAGCGTTATCATATTCATACAATCTGTTAAGTTTATCTTCCTTTATTTTCACAACATCAAAGGCTCCACTGTAGCCGCGCGCTGCCGATTTAAACTGCGCTATACAGTTCTCATTTTTCTTGTCAATTTTATCTATATCCTGCGTTTCAAAGAGCCTTCCGTTTTTAGAAAGACTTGAAACTGTATTTTTCAATCTCACTTTGTTTTCTTCAAGTTTTGATGCAAGCTGAGTGCGTACCATTGTATCAAGCTCCCTTGCATTATCTTTGTTTACATATCCGTCGTACCCGGGAATGTATCGTTTTATTTTTTCAAGCCACGATTCGTTTGCTTTTACCGTGTTTAGTTGTGTTTGTAAGTCACCCATAGTAATTTTTTATATGTTAAAAGAAATCTAAATGTTTTCTTTTTTATAAACAATTTAATCTAAAATAGTAGTTTTTGTTCCGTTTCATTTTGTTATTGCTTCAATCTTTTTAAGAATCCACTTTTGATTAATCAAACCAAATTCCTTTATAGAACTTATTTCTTTTTTCAGGTACTCTAATTCCTTTTTGTTAAATTTCCCTTTCAAATCCATTATCTTCCTTGTATACATTGCAAAATGCTTTGCCTGATTTGCAAGAGACGGAGATAATGTTTTACTCGATTTTATGAAATGCCGGAGAGAATCAACAGCAGAATAAATGTTCTCTACATAATCCAGTTCATAAAAAATTTTAACTAATAAAGTCAGAACTTCCAGCTTCAGCGGGGCATTGTGCGGATTTATTTTGTTGACATGCTTAAGCGCAGAATCAAATTCACCGATTTCAAAATAGTATTTTCCATATGATGCATTTACTACATCCTTTCTGAACTCAGGCGGCACTTTATTTTTATATTCAAAAATAAAATTAAAAGTCCACTTTGTATCACCTATATGAACTGAAAACTTTACTATATTATAGAACATATACGGAAGTAAATACTTATTGTTGTAAAAATACAGACCATGCTGAAGCGCAAACTTATATAGAACAACTGCTTTCTCAATATACTTTTCATCGCCACCGGAAATTCCCAGCATACAGTAATTAACCAATGCAAGATGAATTGAGCCGCGCTCAAATTCCGAGATTTTTTCAAAGCTCTCAAAATATAGCTTTTGACATGCCTCAAAATAATCTTCCCTACCATGGTTATCAATTGCACTAAAGGCATAATACTTTAATGGTATAAGAGGAGCGTCGCTGTAATCATTGTTCTGGATTTTATATTTTATCTGCTCAAGGAAAATATAATTAGGTTTGAAGTTCATTTTAAATTTTCGTGTGAGCATCTGGTAGTTTATATCCATAGCCTCAAGAAAAACAAACCGCTCAAGACTTAAAGAAATTTTATTTAAAAGATTACTTTCCTCGTCGCTATCTTTAAATCCTGAAGGATGACCATAAAAATTAGTGAAGTCAGTTAAGTAACGCGCATAGTAATAATCCCCCTCTTTATAAAGGTTTTCTTCTAAGTGTTTATCTGCCTTACCGAGTTCATAATCAAAGAGATTTTCCTGGTCACGCACTCGCAATTGTTCAAGCAGAAACAAGTTCGCATACTGTGTTTTGTTTTCAAGCTCAAGCTGTACCAGATACTTTTTAGCAAGCTTCATAAGAACTGAAATCAGCGTCCGCATTTTTTCGTCATCATATTTCTTTTTTCCGAATACAATCTGGTAAATATTTTCTTTGGTGAAATCTGTGTGTAGGAAATCAGGATAATATTTTTTAATAGCTGTGAAAAGAGTAACTGCATTTTCATTTTTATTAAAAAACTTAGAGGAGATAAGTTCTTCCAGCCCAAAAATTTCTTTTTCTTTAAATGTCCTTAAAAGTTCTATTAGTTTAGTGTTTTGCATTATTTTTTATCAATTCATCTATTTTTTCAATAACCCATTTGATACTAATCATTCCCAGCTCAGGGGAATTTGCAACTTGCTTTTTAAAATAGTCAAGATCTTCTTTGTTGTTGTTTTCTTTAAGATTCGATAGCTGCTTTACTATTTTAGAAAAAGAATTAATTTGTTCAAGTATACTTGGATGAAGAAGTTTATTATTACGGAAAAAATGTTTTAATGAGTCAAGAGAAGAAAATACGCTTTCAATATGACCTAGCTCGTAAAGAATTTTAATTGTTAAGATTTTTATTTCCAGTTTTAGAATAGAACTTAAAGCATTTATTTTATTAATATGTTTAAGAGCAAGCTCGAATTCTTTTTTCTCAAAATAATATTTAGAGTATGCTACATTTACTGCCTCTTTTCTTTGCTCAGGGTCAAGCTTGTTTTTGTATTCGTAAATAAAATTAAAAAGCCATTGCAGTTCTTTTAAGAAGCAGGCACATTTAACTATCCCGTTAAAAAGAGAGGTCAGAAGGAATTTGTTTTCATAAAAATACATTCCTTCTTCAAGCCCGATTTTATAAACATCAAAAACTCTGGGAAAATATTTTTCATCGCCCAACCCTACTCTTAGCCAGCAATAATTCACAAGTCCTGTATTTATATAAGCCTTTTCTGTAGGAGAAATTAAATCAAGATTGTCAAAATAAATTTTTTCAGCTTTTTCAAAATACTCTTCCTTAAAGGGATTTTGAATAGACATAAATATATAGTACTTTAACGGAATAATAGGTGTATCTGCATAGTCTCCATTTTCAATTTTAGGTCTTATCGTGTCAAGGAAAAGGAACCGAGGCGAATAGTTCACCTTGCTTTCCCTGGTAAGCATATTATAATTTATACTAAGTAAATCAATTATGAAAAGCCTTTCAAAATTATATGCTACATTTTCTATGAGAGGTTTTTCGAGATAGTTATCTTTTATTGCGGTCGGCTCGCTGTGATAAAGCTCCGTCTCCATCACGTACGCGCTAAAATAATATTCTCTCCCCTTACTTTTAGATTCACCCAGCGAAGATTTTATCTTATTGTATTCGTATGTGAATAATGCTTTTTGCTCACGAATTCTTAACTGAGTCAGCAGATGTAAATTGACTTCTTCCCCCTTGCTCTCAATGTCAACCTGAATTAAATATTTTTTGCAGAGCTTCATAAGATTTGAAATAAGAGTGCGCATTTTTTCATCTTCGTAATTTTTCCTGCCGAAAATTTTAACGAAAATATTTTTCTTCAGAAGTTCTTCGCTTTCAAATGTGGGGTAATGCTTTTTTAAAATAGAAAAGAGTTTCTTAAGGTTTTCATTTTGATTAAAGAATTTAGAGGATATGAAATCATCAAAACCGGCGAGCTCTTTTTCGCTGAAAGTTTTTAAAAGCTCAATTATTCGTGTATTTTCCATAGGGGTTTTGCGTAAAATACATAAATTTTATACACATATCCTCACACATATTCATACGTTTCCTTAATTTATGGATTAAAATTAAACTTTTTGCAAATTTTTTCTTCACATAGCCCAAAATGTTTCTTTGCTTTGAACACACAAATAATACTAATTTTAAATGTTTTTAAAAAAGATTGAATTTAAAACAAAACATAAAACAATATGCTCGCACAATATCAGGTTTTAAACACAGCTTCACATAATAGCAGTCTTCGGTTTTCCATGTCCTTCTCTGCAGAAAAAGCCCTGCTTATAATTTTTTAAAGCCGGATTCTTCTTCCACATGCTCCCAATACAAATCCGTGCTCAGGTTGCCGAGCGCGGATTTTCCTCTCTTTAAAAATTCTTGCACCGTTTTTTATATTTCAAAACTCATTCAAATTAATTATTTTTACATTAGAATTTTGAACACCATTAAATCCATATTAATTTTTCTTTGCCTGTTTTCATATCTTGGCGCATCACTGAATAAATGCTCTTTGTTTACTGATGGCTGCAAAGTGATTGAAAAATTTCATCAGAATGATTGCACCGATGATGAACACTCTGCCGGATGCGAGTTCTGTTCTGACTGCCTTTGCAAAGAAGGGTTTCAAAATTCATATCAGTTCACATTACAAGTAACACTTCCATTTACGTGTCTTGAATTCCATTCGGGATACATTCCTTTAAAAAATTTTTCAAACTCAGTAGACCGTCCACCTCAAAATTTAATTTAACAATCTTGTTTTTTGTTAAAATAAATTTTAAAAATGAAATCAATATTAATTTTATTGTTATTGCTTTCCTGTACGCATATTATATTCGCGCAGGAGCATACAAACGACTCTCTCTCTAATAAAGAGAAAGAATTCGAGACTGAAGAAGAAATAACTGTAACCTCTACAAGAACAAGTTACCACATAGAAGATGCTCCGCTGAGAATTGAAGTGCTCGGCGCAGAGGAGATAAATGAAAAAATGATAATGCGCCCGACGAATATATCAATGATACTCAGCGAAGCAACGGGCATACAAACTCTGCAAACGTCTTCTTTATCCGGAAGTATGAGCATCAAAATGCAGGGACTTGATGGCAAGTACACACAAATTCTGAAGGACGGCTTTCCGCTTTATGGCGGATTGTCATCGGGGTTAAGTGTAATGCAGATTCCACCGTTGGACTTAATGCAGGTCGAATTTATAAAAGGACCATCATCTACTTTATATGGAGGAGATGCGATTTCAGGAATTGTAAATCTTATTTCTAAAATTCCTACTGAAGAAAAGCGAACCGATATTTTTATAAACGCAACGGATAGGCAAGGATATGATTTTAATTTATTTTATTCTTCGCCTTTCAAAGAGAGAAGTAAGTTTGGATTAACATTTCTAACTTCGGCGAATTATCAGAAAGCTTATGATGCCGATGACGATGGCTTTTCAGATATTCCTGCTGTGAAAAAGATTTCTTTGAATCCAAAATTATTCTGGAAACCTAATTCAAAGACAAATATTTCATTGGGAGTATTTTATAATAAAGAGATGCGCGAAGGTGGAAATATTACTGCTATAAATAACGATACATTCGATTCGACTATGTTCGTCGAAAAGAATGTTTCTTCGCGGTTGAACTCTCAATTCACATTTCAAAAACAATTTGGAAAGAGCTTCTTAACGATAAAGAACGGCTTGAATTTTTTCAATCTTGATAAGGAAAAATCCGTTCAGTTTTCAGGCAAACAAGTTTCCTCTTTCACGGAAATTTCTTTAGCAAATGAAGGCTCTAAGAATAGTTTTATAGCAGGAATTAATATTCTTTCCGATAACTTCAGCGAGGATAAACTTATCTCCGGGTTTGAAAGAAATTACAATTATCTTACAACGGGAGCGTTCATACAAAATGATTACTCTCTCAATGAAAAGTTTACAATTCAGGCAGGGGCAAGAGGAGACTATCAAAAGAAATACGGCTTCTTTTTCCTCCCAAAACTCTCTGCAGTTTACAAAGCTAACGCAAGCTTTACTTTCAGAGGAGGATTTGGTCTTGGCTACAAACTTCCTGCATTGTTTACAGAGAGTACTGAATCAAATCCTTATGCTCCGCAAGAGCTTTTAGGATTTTCAGATTCGCTCAAAGCTGAAAAATCCATAGGCGGAAATTTTGATATAAACTATAAAACGGTCATCGATAATATAATCGGGGTCAGTATCAATCAGGCATTCTATTATACTGTGATTGATAACCCGCTTGTACTTTCAAGTCTGCCGCAGAACCAATTTATCTATGTAAATACCGATGGTAATGTAACGAGCAAGGGATTTGAGACAAGCTTAAAAATTAACTATGACCATTACAGATTATACGCGGGATATACTTTTATTGAGGCAACTTCGAAGATAAGCGGCTCTGAAAAATCTATTGAGCTTGTACCAAAGCACAAGTTAAACTTGATTGCTTCCTATGAAGACCATGGAAATTTCAGAACAGCGGTTGAATTCTATTACTTCGGTAAGCAATATTTGAGTGATGGCTCACAGACAACTGATTACTGGATTGCCGGATATATGGCAGAAAAATCTTTTAGTAATTTTTCTATATTCGTTAATTTTGAAAACTTGCTTAATACAAAGCAAAGTAGTTACGGGAAAATTGTTTTTCCTCCTATGAACAGACCGTCATTTGCTGAGATTTATGCGCCGCTTGAGGGCAGAGTGATAAGTCTTGGTGTGAAAATTAATTTGTAAGTTTCGCTATACTAATAGGGGCATTTATACGATGCCCCTATATATAGTTAGTTGTGTAAAACAAAAAGGAGCGTCGTGAAACGCTCCCTTAAAAATTTATTTTATTTTCTTATATAAGTTAATTCCATAGCTTTCACTTCAGGCTGACCATCTTTTGTATCATACATTTCCATAATATATTTATTATCTCCTTCGGATCTTAACGTTTGTCTTTCCATCTGAGTTTTTCCTGAAAGCGGATCGACCATAGAACCCTTCAATGTTATCATTCCTTTATCGTCCATTGTTCCTGTCATATACATTACACCGGTTCCGAAATTATCTATCCATGAGCTCTCAAACATTTTTGTAACGTTATTAAATCCCGTTATTCCAACTCCTTCAAAAGGCATACCCATCATATTACCGCTGGCTGTAACTTTTAGGTATCTGCCGCCAAGAAGCATTTCGTACTTTGCAGTGCCTTCGCTTGTTGCAGGTTCTTGTCCGGGAGCCATCCAGAATTTTGTAGTGAAGTTCCAGTCGCCGGCCATTTTTGCCATCCCTTTTTGCATGTCACCCGGAGTCATAGCGTCCATCCATTTTTTCATATCGTCTGCGCCCTGTGCTTTAAGTCCTGATGCAGAAAGTGAAATTAACATAATAAAAGAAAAGAGATAAATTAATTTTTTCATTTTGAAAATTGGTTTTAAATTAGTTAAGAGTTTAGGAAAATTAATCAAAATATTTTTAAATAAAAATTAAATGTGAATTAAGTTTTTGCAAAATAGGACTTTTTTGAACACAGATTCTTATGATTGCACAGATTGATAAAGTTGAATTTTATTTTCATCATAAATGATGGATTTTTGACGGATTCTTTAATTCTGGTAATTATTTAAACTATTTCACTACTAAACCACAAAACACACTAAATTTCACAAAATTGTAACATTATTGTCACATTTTAAAATTCTGCATTCTATTTCTAATGACGGATTTTTGACGGATTTTTTGATTTTAGCAATTATTTAAACTTTTGTCCCATCATCTATTTGACCTGTCAGGTCAGCCTTGGTCGGAAAATGGTCGGGTTTTGTTCTAACCTGAGAATTTATAACTCATTACTCCTTAAACCTTCTCACAAAACCTTTGTCCTATATGAGAATTACGATTGAAAATTTTTCTTCGCAAAGCAATATACGAAGTTCTTTTAAATTGAAAAAGTGTATCCTCCCTATTCCTACTAATAGGCAGTTATATTATTATTTCTCTTGACAAAACTGCTTTATTTCTTCAAAAATAAACAGTATATTTGCATTAGAAAAGAAATTTGAGAAGAAAAATGATTCTTCTCACATATTTTGAAATAAGAAATTCATACTGTATCCGTGCTGCGGAACCCTATCCCAAATAAGGTTTGACGCTGCAGCTTTCTGCGGAATACTCGCTCCCATATACAATTCGTTAAACCTTCATTAAAATTAATTTTTAATTTACTAATCAAAATTAATACAAATGAAGAAATCTTTCTTTTTCCTAAGCGCATTAATAAGCGCATTATGTATTTTATTTATTGCAGGAATCTCTTTTGCCCAATCAGACTTCGGCTCTGAGACAAAGCAAAATGTACAATCCTATGCAGGATTCCATCAAGAAAACCCTTACTCCAATTTAGAATCAAAACCCTTAATCCCGCAAGAGTTAGACGCTGCCCTGAAGCAGGCGTTAATTGATAACAATCAATCTGAGATTGACAGGATTAATGCAGAAATAAATAAAGTCTCCGGCGATGCAATAAGAAAACAGCAAATCCTTACTTTCGATAAAGACTACGCAAAGTATAATTTAAATCCCGGCGCGCCATTTGTTGCTGACTGGATGCCAAATGATGTTCTTGTTTCCAGAGATTCGCTATCTCCCTATGCTTTATTTCCAATAAGATTGAAATACGGTGAAGACGGAAATATGTATATGGCGCTTAATAAATCCGGAGTAGCAGGAAGATTCGGTCTTATCGAAATATGGCGTTCGAATAACGGCGGACTTAACTGGTCGCTTGTAAATTCAGTCTCTGCCGGTGCTGCATACTTCGGCGATTTTGATATGCTTGTAGAAAATAAAGGCGGTACGATTTTAGATTCGACAAGAATAATTTTATTCTATTCGCGGTCATTAAGTACAAATCAGGTGTTTGCTAGTTTGAGATGGTTTTCTGTTAGAAGAGATGGAACAGCTCCGTTAGGCGGCACGGATATCGCAACCCCATCCATTACTCCAAGAAAGTTAACTTATGTATCAGCAGTGAGTGACGGCATTTACTATGGCTCCACTACTTATATAGGGGTTGTATTTGCCGAGCTCTCCAATGTAAACGACAGCTCAAAATCATTGCGCATGTTACGCTCAACAGATTGGGGTACAACATGGGTTGGAGCAACATATAGTACAGTTTTTGCTGCAGCAGGTTTTTACTACACGGACTATCCCTACAGCGCTTCCATAAAGCCGGGAGTGACTTTTGCTACTGATTCTGTTTTTATTTGTGTTCAGCGAAGTGTTTCCGGTGGAAGTACCGATATCAAAATAATTAAAGCTACATTCAATCCGAATAATTCATTTACAGTAGCAAACATTACAACTGCTGCTGCTGGAGTGAATTACACTCAGCCGATTATTGCAATACAACAGAACGACAGAGCTGTGCAAAAAAATATTATTATCACTTCATTGAAATCAGGTACAGGTGTTTATGCAATGGGCGGAAACATAAGGGCAAGATACCATCAGTCACAAAACAGCGGAGTAACATGGACAACGGATTTATTGCTTGATAACAGAGGAAGTGTAGGCAGTAATAATATCATCTCCACTTACATCACAGCAGATTCATCTTCAGCCGGAAACTTTGAAGCAATCTTCACTACACCTGACTCTATTAATGTTCGTAGAGGAATTCTTGGAAACCTGGGAACCACAACTTACAAACGAAACAGCAGAACAGCTTTGGGTTACACCGCTGTATGCGCGATGTATAAATCCGGAGTAGTAAAATACTCTGCCTTTGCTTATGCAACACCGATAATTTTTGGTGGACCTGACAGCACTTTTTATAACCAGGAAAACCTACCTACATGGATTGGCAATCAAAGCACGTTAGCTGATAGTTATTCTCTTTTGCAAAATTATCCTAATCCTTTTAACCCTGCGACAAAAATAAATTTCTCCATTCCTAAAAATGAATTCGTGAGAATAGTAGTTTATGATTTATCGGGGAAGGAAGTTGCTACTCTTTTAAGTGAAGAAAAAAATGCAGGAAAATATGAAATTGAGTTTAATGCAAATAATCTTTCTTCGGGTATTTATTTCTATAAATTAACTACCAAAGAATACGTAGAAACAAAAAAGATGATGTTAATTAAATAGTTTTGCTATCAATTATAATAAGAAAATAAAATTCATTATTAATGAGAAACAAAAATTTAATTTCGGAATATGAAGAAAATTTGATATATTTGTAAGTGGTACAAATATAAAAGGGGGTTCTTAAAGCAGTGAATTTAATATGTCCCCGATGTAAAAAAGACTCACGCTTTAGGAGAATGAAATCTGTGAAGCTCCGCGATAAAATGCTTGGCTATTTAGGAATAAAAATATTTGAATGTACAAGCTGTTACCGGCTGTTATATTGCTTCGCAGGAAAGGTTCTTCGTAAAGTGAGTTGAGTTCCCGATAGTTAACTCTTTAATAAGAAATTTTTAATCTTCCACTTATTAAACCTCTTTGCCTCAAAGCAAAGAGGTTTAATAAGTTCATTTTTTGTTTGATATTTCTTTTATAGATTGATTCCACCTCCTGAAAAATATAAAATAAATGTTCACAAAACACATTTGGTTAAGATTGCTTTATACCGCTGCGGGAGCCTATGTGTTTATAAATGCTTTGCCTCCGAAATATAGCCTGAACCATATAATATTTATACCAGTTATAATTTTACTTTTAAGTATGGTGCATGCAAGTTTCCTTGTTATTGAGTATCATACAGCTGTAAATCCCAAAGCAACTTTATACGAGCTTTATCTGGAAAAATATTCTACCACTTTCAGATTTCTTAAGAATTATCCCGGCGATTTTATCCTGCGCTTTTCTTTAATTAATTTATTTTATTTTTTCTTTTTCAGATACTGCGTTTCCATTATAAACTTCCTTACAACCCCTAACGTTCAATAACCGTCACACAAAATTTCAAAAAAATATAGTGTTATCACTGATTTAAAGAAGTAATTACTTTAAATTCAATATAATTTTATATTATTTTTTTCTATATTTTAGGAAATTAAAGTATAAGTATGAAAAAACTTTCCCTTCTCTTAATTCTATTGTTATGCTCTGTTAATAGAATTTTTTCTCAGGACTTAAAGCCTGAAGAAATTTTCGAAAAATTTCAAGATGCAATAGTGGTATTGTATTCATACGATTTTACAGGAAACCCGAAAGCACAAGGCAGTGGTGTAATATTAAATGAGAAAGGATGGGTCGTTACCAATTTTCATATTTTTGAGGGATGTGAAAAATTACAGATTGTTCATAAGGGAGATACAATAAAATATAACGATATAATCGGAGTAGATATTGAACGTGATTTGTTAATAATCAAAATTGATCAGGGAAACTTTCCCGAAATAAAAACTAACGGCAATGTAAAAGTTGGAGAGAAGGTTTATGCTATAGGGAGTCCGCTTGGATTAGAGAATACGATTTCCGAAGGAATAGTAAGTGGAACCAGATCTGAGTTAGGAAAAACAAAACAAAGCTTTATACAGATTACTGCAAGCCTCTCACCGGGAAGCAGCGGCGGTGCCGTACTTAACGGAGCCGGAGAGTTAGTGGGCATTAGCTCAATGGGATTAAGAGATGGAAACAATCTGAACTTTGCAATTCCTATAAATGAAATTTACAAAATAAAACTGGACTCATACAACGATAGAAAAAAACTTGAAGCGCTGAATTTTTTCTACCAGGGGAAAAATCTTTATGAAGAGGGTAATAATGAAGAAGCTATAAAGTTTTATACAAAGTTTCTGGAAATGTTTCCAAAAGATCACAAAGCGTATAATTACCGCGGACTGGCATACTTCACAAGAAAGCAATATGAGAAAGCTATAAGCGATTTCAATAATGCTATAAAGCTAGACCCGACTTTTTCTGCAGCATATAATAACAGAGCTGAAACGTACTTTAAAATGAAAGAGTATGAGCTCTCGCTAAAAGATTTTGACTACGTGATAAAAAACAACCCCGGTAATATAGATGCATATTTTGGAAGAGGCGTTGTTCTGATGAGCGACGAAAGTTATGATGATGCGCTGGAAGATTTTAAGAAAGTTATAAAAGATAATCCTGAAAATACCAATGCATTCATAAACATGGGACTTTGTGAGTATCATAAAAAGAGATACGAAAAAGCTATTTCCTATTGGAAAACAGCTATAAAAATTAAACCCTCTCTTAAAAATGAGCTGCAGGGTTTAATTGATTATGCAGATACTTTATGGCAGTACAACATTAAGTAAAAATTTAGTTGTCGAACTCCCACAGTTTTTTTCCTGTAGGTAAGTCGAATGCAAGTGCTCCTTCGGGCTTGTAAATAAATACTATTGTATTGCCCGAGCGCTGTATGTCAAATTTACTTTTCATAAAGAACATATCACTGAAGGAGTTTTTTTCAGTTGCTTTAATGCCATCAAATAAATCGCTTTGCTGAATCGTCCACAATTCTTTTCCTGATTTATCTACACATGTCAACATTCTACTTGCATTTTTTCCTACATTATCCTGATGGATTATTACGGCAATGTCATCATCAAAATATAAAAGCTCACCTTCGATGAACGCTTTATCCGGAAGCAGCATAGCTGCGCTTAGTTTCTCATCTTTTCTTCCTTGATTTGAAATTATTGATGAAATATGTGGCGATGAAAAGTAAAGCTCGCTTCTCGGTCCCGAGACTAAATATACTTTTTTTCTTTTATCGGAATTGCCTTCTCTCTCCAGCATAAATAGAGTAGAAGCAGATGAATCATTTTCCTGATAATATTTTCGCATAGCTGAGTAATCAGTAAAGAATTTATCATCCTTTAAACAATAAGTAACTTCTCGCCCGTCTCTTGCCGTTATATTGAATCTCACAGGTAAGCTTCTATCTACAAATATTTTTTCAATACCCGATGAAAGTTCTTTGGCTCTTGTACAAAAAGATTGAGTGTTTAATACTTCACTGTAGTTTTCGGAACTGTAAACTTTTAAAGAAGCAGGGCCGCGGTTTGTGATAACCCATATTTTTCCGTCGTTATAAAATATATCGGGAGTTTCGGGGAGATAATCACAATCAGTTTTAAATCCGTTAATTACATCCTTTGATAACGGGTCATACACATATGAGAAAGTTTTGCAGAAAAGTCCTTTACGCCCGACTGAATAACTTCCCGGGGATTTTGTTTCACTGATATAACTGAACGAGCCGTCAGTCTGCACCCACAATTTATTTTTTCCGTCGCTTGAAGGAAGAATTACAAGCCCTTGCAAATCACCTCTGATAGATTTTGGGAATAATGAAGGAAATATTAAATGATAAGCAAAAAAATATACGAAAAGAAAAATCAGCACAAGCAGAATACTTCCACAGCCACAGCCAAGTTTTTTATTTTTGAATTTGTTGATTGAATTACCGGAATTTATGTATGTAGGTTTAGGAGAGTAAGCAAAATCATTATCCATTTTTCAGGGATTATGTTTTTTAAAATTATTTTAAATCTTTTAATTTCTTCAGAATGTTCAGCGCATCAAGAGGAGTAAGGTTGTTGATGTCAATTTCTCCAAGGAGAGTCAGCGCTTCGTTCTCAATTTCAGTTCTGTTATCAATTTCAAAAAGACTTATTTGTAAATCATCCTTATGCTTTCTTCTGTACTCTTTATCTTCAAGGATTTTTAAAATTTCCTTTGCCCGCTTTGTAATAGAATTCGGCAGTCCTGCCATCTGCGCAACTTGTATACCGTAACTATGGTCGGCGGTGCCTTCAGTAATTTTTCTGAGGAAGATAACTTTATCGTTATACTCTTTTACTTCTACTCTGTAATTTTTTATTCTATTATACGTATCAGCAAGTGAGTTTAGTTCGTGATAGTGCGTTGCAAATAAAGTCTTTGCTCTTACGTTTGGGTTTTCATGGAAGAACTCTGTCATTGCCCATGCAATTGAAATGCCGTCATAAGTGCTTGTGCCTCTGCCGATTTCATCCAGCAGAATTAAACTCTTCGGTGTAGCATTATTTGTAATGTTTGCAGCCTCGTGCATTTCAACAAGGAAAGTACTTTCGCCCTTGGCGATATTATCCGATGCGCCGACACGCGTAAAAATTTTATCAACAAGTCCTATCTTTGCCGACTTAGCAGGAACAAAGCAGCCGATTTGCGCAAGCAGAACAATCAAACCAACCTGACGAAGGTAACTTGACTTACCGCTCATATTCGGTCCCGTAAGAATTAAAATTTGATTCTCATTTATCTCTATCGAAGTATCATTGGCAATATATTTTTCTCCCGCGGGAAGCAATCGTTCAATAACAGGATGCCTACCATCTATGATATGCAGCCCTTCGGAATCGTTTATCTCCGGCTTCGTATAGTAATACAACTCAGAAACCTCGGCAAAACTTATCAACACATCTAATGTAGCGATAACGCTTGCATTTTTTTGAACAGGGTCGGAAAAGTCCAATATAAAATTTCTAAGCTCAATGAAAATTTTATTTTCAATCTCTGAAATTTTTTCTTCTGCATTTAAAATCTTGTCTTCGTACACCTTCAGCTCATCGGTTATATAACGCTCGGCGTTTACCAATGTCTGCTTGCGGGTATAATTATCGGGAGCTTTATCAAGGTTCGCCTTCGTAATCATTATATAATAACCAAAGACTTTATTGAACTCTACCTTCAGCGAGTTTATTCCCGTCCGTCTTCTCTCCTGACTTTGATAATTCTCTACCCACGTTTTTCCATTTATCAGAATGTCTTTTATTTCATCGAGATCTTTGTTGTAACCTTTATTTATCACTC
>JBBRQV010000060.1:0-17081 GCA_038225955.1 Ignavibacteria bacterium
AAGACAATTTTGTATTGGGGAGAGGAACTGCTGAAAAATATTAATGCTGAAAATACCAGCTACGCTCACGGCACTCCAATTGTAAAATGGAAAGGCGTTAACGGCTCCGATGAATATGAATGCAGAACCACTTGCAGTGGATTTATCAATCAGCTTATAAAACAAAATTATAGCATAAGTGATGAGACTATGAATAAATGGATGCATACAAAAAAAACCGCACATGCTAGAGACTATTATAATCAGATTAAAAAAGGAAACGGCTTTCAGGGATTCTCAAATATAAAAGATGCAAGGGCAGGGGATGTGATTGCAATAAAATTTCCAAAGCTGATGGATGACACAGGTCACATAATGTTAATATCGAAGAAGCAAAAGAGATTGAATCGACAGAGCCGATTATATTAGGCACGAAACAATGGAAAATAAAAATCATTGATGAAAGCGGACACGGACATGGCACAACTGATACACGATACTTAGGCGATGAAAAATACAGAACGGGACTTGGCACAGGATATTTTAGAATTTATACCGATAGTACAGGTGAAATCGTCGGCTACTGCTGGAGCACTGAAAAAGGCAGCAAGTACCGAGAGGGTGATATAAGGAAAGTTATTATAGGAAGAATAGATAAGGTGTTTTAAATTACGTTACGAAGCTGGAGCATCTTAATGAAACCTTATTTTCTATAATATAAAAAGCCGTTCCGAAGTTACTCGAAACGGCTTTTAAAAATTTATCTAGGTAAAAATATTTTTGAATATTATTTCAGCAATACCATTCTCTTTGTTGCAACAAAATCTGAAGCTTCTATTCTATAGAAGTAAACACCGCTGGCAAATTCCGATGCAATAAAATCAACTGTATGATAACCTGCTCCCAGTGTTTGATTAACAAGTTTAGAAATTTCCCTTCCCGTAATATCGAATACTCGAAATGTTACAAAGCTCTGCTTCGGAAGTGAGAAGTTTATCTTTGTTGCAGGGTTAAATGGATTTGGATAATTTTGAGATAGCTCATATTTATCGGGAAGAAGTGTTAACGGATTTCCTGTACCTGTTGCGGTTCCATTAGTAATGTTATCAATATATAGATTATTTCCGAAAGCGCTCTTAGCTGTAAATCTTACCTGATTTGTTTCTACTGGTATTTGAAATATCTTTGTTGCCCATTCTATAGGCGCAGGAGTAAACATTGATGTTGATGATACCGTTGACATCACAGGAGATGAATTATAATTAGATGACAATGTTGCAGATTGATACATGCTTATTAATCTTGTCCATGTTGTGCCGCTATTAGTAGAGGTTTCAATTATACATGAATCAATTGAAGTCGCAGAGTAATATGCGCATGCATAGTTGAATCTCAAATAATTACCAAGTGGGGGTAGAGCAGGCGGAAATACATTAGATGTTAAAGTCTGCGCTCCCGTGGTTGCTGCAGCTGACCAGAAATCATATTTAAGTGAAGCAGTTCCTTGACCGTAACTGCCTGTACCTGTTGACCTAACCCAATAGTTAGTTCCTGTTCCGCCTAAAATCCATTCTGCAGGAGGAAATGTTGTACCTTCAAATGATTCGTTAAGAGGTAATATTCCGACTCTTCTTAAAGTTAAATTTCTTGTTTCACTTGAAGCTGTTGAATCTGTCGGGCTTCTGAAAGCATAAACTTTCCACTGACCGACTAAAGAATCTCCTCTTGCAACACCTAGTGTCTGGAGCATTCCGTCAATAGTGGAATTTACTATTGTTAATGTTGTATCGAATGAATTATTTCCCGATGGAATATTCAAAGTAACAGGAGATGAAAACGTACCGGTTTTAAATTGCCATTTATACTTTAGTCCGGGTCCGCCGCTTCTCCATGAAAGGTTAACATTGCTATTATCATTAGGCGCAGTAATTAAAGTCGTATTGTTTGCAGGGACTACTAATGCAAAAGGATTTACAGTTACAAGACCTCTCATTAAGGTAACTGTTCTTGGGCCATTAGCTGCTTTCAAAGAATCGTTAACAGGTATTAATCTTTTAGCGTATACATCCCATGAACCTATTAACGAACCGCCGGAAGTAACACCTAAGTTTGCTAAAATGCTATCGAGTGTTCCTGATTTAATTGTGAATGAATTCACTCCTGCATCAACCTGGATTTGTCTGTTAGGTGCTGCAGGGGAACCAAAAATAAATTTATATGTGGCACCTGTTGCAGATGTATCCCAGTTAAAATTAATATTTGTGTTTGAACCCGGGAAAGTTGTAACTGTTGTTCCCACTGAAGGAGATGTAAGATTAAAACTATTTAACACAGGAACGTTTGAAACTTTTACTTTATTAACCGCTTTGAAAAGATTCAGTCTTCCTTTTGAAAGTACTAATGTATTCAGTGAAGCAAGAGTATCAACTGTGGAGAGCATAATGTATTTCATATATGAAGCAAGAGAGTCGGGCTGAGTTCTTCCAAGCTGAATTAAATTTGAGCCTGCTGCATTAAACATTAAACCTATTGCCCCAGCTACGTGAGGAGTTGCCATCGATGTTCCTGTAAGTAAAGCAAAAGTATTGTTTGGCTGCGTAGAAAGTATGCTTGTTCCGGGAGCACCTATGTCCATATTAATTGGTCCGTAACCTGCGCCTGAATTTTTAACATCTGTATTGGTAGTATTGGTAACAGCAATAAGCCAAGGGCTGGGGCATGCAGTAGGAATATCACCGACTACATCAATGTTTACATTGTTATTCGGACCTGCGCCTGCAGAAAGAACACCAACTCTGCCGAGTGAATCATAGAATGCGCACCATAGCGGGAAGTTAGCGGGTTGACCGTTATCAACTCCGAAAGATGAATTTGTTGAAACAACATATGCGCCTTTAAGTCCGTTTGTTTCGTTGTAAAGTTTTCTTTGTTTGTAAACATAACCGTAAGCTTTTATTGCAATGGATTCTGTTCCCGTTGAACCATTAACTGCCATTACTTTTACTTTCCAGTTAACACCTGCTACGCCGAGATTATTATTTCCTTTTGCGCCTACAGTTCCAGCTACGTGAGTAGAGTGGGCTTCTATAGGAATTGTACCGTTATTATTAATTGCGCTCCATCCGTTAACATCGTCAATGTATCCGTTACCGTCGTCGTCAATTCCGTTGCCTGGAATTTCACCGTAATTTTTCCAGTAGGTTAAGTCGGTGTTTGCAAGGTCGCCGCCGCCGTCAACAACTGCTACAACTATTGTATCTCCAAGCGCAGTATTACCGCCTGTTGCAATATCCCAGGCTTCGGGTGCATCAATGTCAGCATCAGGAGTTCCACCTGTCTGCCCGGTGTTGTTCATATCCCATTGCTCTGCGAATCTTGTATCATTGGGAGTTGTTGTTTCGATTGAAGATAAGGTACGTTCCTTTAAATTATTGTGATTAAACTGAGCAACCGAAACATCGTGTTTGCTCTTTAAACTTATAAGAGCATCAACGGAAGATGTTTTTGTTTTGTCGAATTCCATCAGGTAAATATTCATATCGGGAACGAGTTTTTCTTTGACTCTTAATCCGATATTGGAGAAATCATTAACAAGTTTATTTACATCGGCATCGCCGTTAAGGGACACGATAACTTCACCATCTACGTAACCATTGTCTTCGTAAATGTACGAGAATGAATTTTCAGTTCTTGTATTTTTAGAAATGGTAAATATCATTATACCAATGATCAATACCGTTACGAAAAAAACGTAGAACCGTGAAAAGTAAGATTTAGTCATAAATTGTTGGAGGTGAGTTTTATAATAAATAAATATACTGCATATCTGTTGCATATAAAAGTAACTATAATAAATACATTAAATTACTCTTGAAATGAAGCTATTTTTAAGGAATTTTTTTGAATTTGAAATAACCTTTTTTAATACAATATTTGTAATATGAGCAGAATAGAAACTTTACAGAATTTACTTAATGATAACCCGTCAGATGACTTCGCGAAGTATGCATTGGCGCTGGAATACATATCGGTAAGTGATACTGATAGCGCAGAGAAATTTTTAAAAGAACTGATTGCAGCTTCGCCGAGTTATCTTGCAACATATTATCAGTATGGAAAGCTTCTGGAGGATAAAGGTGAAATAGATGATGCGAGAAAAATTTATAATCAGGGGTTGTTTGTAGCAACATCACAGAATGATATGCATACTAAGTCAGAGCTTCAGGATGCGCTGGACAATCTGTTCTAAAAATATGCTGATTTTTAATTTATAATTTTATAACTTTACAGTAAATAAAACAGAATAGCCCATCTAAATTTCTACTCTCTAAAAATTATTTCCACTGATTTTATAGACTTATTTTTATAAATTATTGTTACGAAATTAAACTCATATCTTAGAGCCTTTTCTACTATTTTTATTTTAAACCAAACTACGAAAGAAAAGTCATGACAAAAAAAATCGTTTTTGTTGTCGGAATGTTTTTCCTTACCTGCGCTTCAATATTTGCGCAAAATAGTAAGTGGGAAAATTTTACGGATTTGAAAAGTGTGCGCTCCATTGCGGTAAAAGGAAACAATTACATTGCTGCAACATCGGGCGGATTATTTTTCTATAATTCTGCAACGGAAGAATATCGCAAGTTTACGAACTTAAACGGTTTAGTTAATATTGATTTGACTTCTCTTATTATAGATTCTCAAAGTAAAATCTGGATTGGCGCATCTGACGGTTCATTAGTACTTATGGATTTGAACGGTAATATTATCAAAACGATATTTGATATTAAAAATTCAACCGAGACAAATAAATCCATTAATTGTTTTTATCAGTATGGAAATTTTATGTTTATTGGTACAGGTTATGGAATCCAGAAAATTGATATAAGCTCTCTGAATTTTATTGATGCCCCTTATTATCAGTTTGGAGTATTGGCGATAAAAACTCCTGTAACAGCTATAACTGTTAATAGAGATACAATTTTTGCTGCGACGAAATCAGGCATTGGCTATGCCAAAATCCCGGGTAATAATCTAAACAATCCCTCTTCGTGGTTAAACAATTTTAGTGCTCCGCTTAATGCAAACGTCAATACAATTGAGTCATTCGATGGAAATGTATACTCAGGTTCCGAAACAGGTTTTGCAGTCTATACCGGTGGGGCATGGGGATATTATCCGAATACAACTGTTGCAAATGCAAGAACAGTAAATGTTAAAGCAATTTCAAATAAGCTATACTTTATTTCTAGCGGAGTTATTTATTCGACAACAGCAGGTAACACTGCCAATATTTCAATTGAAGTCAGTTCAGGAAACTGGTCTGCAATTCAATCTGATGATTCACAAACTCCGGTATACGGTTCAAGCAACAATGGTATTTATTATAAAACAACAAATGGATATGCTTTCAAAAGTCCTAACTGTCCTTTCACAAGTGTTTTTGATTATATAACAATTGATGACAGCGGAAATTTATGGGCAGCAGGTGGCGGTAGTAACTCGGGGGTCTACAAGTTTGACGGAATCACCTGGACTAACTATAATAATGCTCAATATCCTGCTTTAGGGAACAGCAATTTTTTCAGAAAAATTAGTCATGCAGGTAATACAATTTATCCGTTGTCATATGGAGGCGGTGTTTCAGTAATTAAAGGGGATTATATAAAAAATTATAATCCTTCAAATTCAATATTACCGGGGATTGGGAATGATCCCAATTTTTGTACAGCTTATGGCGGAGCCGATGATGGCAGAGGAAATTTTTGGGCAACATTCTACGTGACAAGTACTAATAAATCATTATACGTATTAACTCAAGATAGTGTATGGATTGGCTTTGATAACCCTTCTTATCTCCATGATGCAAATTATTCACAGATAGCTATAGATAATTATAATACTAAATGGATTGTCTCAGAAAACAGCTCTCCGGTAGGATTAATATTTTTTAATGAAAATGGTACCTTAAATGACCCAAGCGATGACATAAGCGGATTCTATGGTATTACAAATGATTTTCCGGGTGGAAGCGTTACCAACGTTAACGATGTAATCGTTGAAAAAAACGGGGAAGTCTGGGTTGCAACAAATAACGGTATCTTTACTATTTCAAATCCGTTAGCAGCAATTCAAAATCCTAACAACAAACCTGCCTTGCAAAAATTAGGTATCATATCAGGGAATCTGAAAGTTCCTTTCACAGAGAATTGTTTGAGGTTAAAAAATGATATTATAAATCAGAAGTGGGTAGGCTCTGCTTCAAACGGAGTTTTTAATTTATCCGAAGATGGTACAACTTTAATTGCACAATACAATACGGCTAACAGCCCGTTACTTGATAATAAAATCGGTACAATCGCAATCAGCAATAAAACTGGGAAAGCATTCTTCGGCACTTTAAAAGGTTTATCAGCGTTAAAAACTAATGCAGTGGAACCTCTTACAAGTTTTGATAAGATAATCTGCTCACCAAATCCGTTTGTTCTGCCCTCCACTGTAAACTTAAACATAGACGGCTTGGTAGAAAATTCTACTATTAAAATACTGACAATAGACGGACAGGTTGTAACTGAGTTTGATTCCCCGGGCGGGAGAATTGCCCAGTGGAACGGACTTAATAAAAGCGGTAAAATTGTCCCAACCGGCATATACATTGTAGCTGCATACACAAAGGATGGCGGAAAAGTAGGACTGGGAAAAGTTGCGATTATCCGAAACGGTCAATAAATAATTTTTAATATGTTAATAATTCCTGCAATTGATATTATAGATGGTAAGTGTGTTAAGAAGTTCGAAGGACTTTTTGAAACAACAGAGTATTATAGCGAAAGCCCTATCAACACTGTAAAATTATTTCGGAAAGAGAACTTTAAAACAATTCACATTACTGATTTAGACGGCGCTGTTCGCGGTGATATGCGGAATTATGATGTCATTAAACAAATTACAAAGTGCGTTGATATTCCAATACAACTTGGCGGCGGAATAAGAGATTATGATACTGCTAAAAAAGTGATAACGGAGTTAGGTGTTTATAGGATAGTGCTTGGTACGGCATCAATTTCAAATCCCGATTTGGTTAAAGAAATAATAAAAGATTTCGGAGCAAGCAAAGTAATCATTGGCATCGATGAAAAAGATAACAAAGTAATGATGGACGGATGGATACATTCTTTTCCTTCAACCGTTTTAGATTTCGCTTTTCTTATGAAAGATTTAGGTGTCAAGAGAATTATTTATCAGGACATTTCCCGTGTTGGAAGCCTTCAGGGACCAAACCTTGAACGCCTGAAAGAAATAGGGGATAAAGTAAAAATAAAAATTACATCTGCCGGCGGTATAAGAGACTTCAGAGATTTAAAAAGTCTTCAAGGGCTTGAAGGCTTCGGAGTTGATTCAGTAGTAGTATCAAGAGCTTTATACGAAAACAAATTTCCCTGCCAGAATATATGGAGAGAAGTTGAGAGAGTTGATACTTCTCTTGATTTGCCTTCTGTCTGTTAAAATTATTTTTTTACGATTCTGAATATTCTGTCATCGTTTGAAGCAGGGTTTCCTCTTCCGTCTTTATTCGAAGTTGAAAAATAAATTGCTCCATCAGGACCTTCAGCTATTTCTCTTATTCTTCCAAAGTTTACATCATTCATTTTTTCAAACGAGATTACTTTTTCAGGATTGTTTGCATCAACTACAACTCTCATAATTCCTTTTCCCCTTAAACATCCGAAGAAAAAATTATTCTTGAACTGAGATATAACTCCCGATTTATAAAACATTCCGGAGCCGGGAGCTTCTGCGGGAGTGAAAACCAATAGCGGTGAAACCATTCCATCTTTTTTTCCTTCATGTGATACAACCGGCCAGCCGTAATTGCTGCCCTTAGTAATTATGTTTACTTCGTCACCGCCTCCGGGACCATCAAATCCTGAAGGACCGTGCTCTGTTTCATACATGATACTTGTACTCGGATACCAATCAATACCCTGAGGATTTCTGTGTCCGTAAGTCCATACGGGAGAATTTGGGAAAGGATTATCATCCGGTATGGAACCGTCGGAATTTATTCTTAAGATCTTACCGCCGAGATTACTCAAATCCTGCGCAATTTTTCCGTCGGTAGCATCACCTGTTGTGATATATAATTTCCCGTCAGGGCCGAATTTTATTCTACACCCTGCATGCAAATGTGTTCCCTGAATTTTATCAACCAAAATTTTTTGGTCGGATACAGAGTTGCCGTCATCTTTATATCTTACAACTTTTACAAAAAGGTTGTTGCCGTTTCCGTAAGCATAACTTATGTAGATAAATTTATTTTGTGAATAATTCGGGTCTATTGTAAGCCCCATCAATCCTTCTTCGGCATTAGATGAAACATCTTTTACTTCCAATAAAGGAGCATCCTGAAGTTTTCCATTTTGAATTATTCGTATCGTGCCGCTTCGTTCGTTTACAAGCATTCTGTCTTTATCCGTCCATGCAATTGACCAAGGTACAGTAAGATTTTCTGCAAAGACTTCTATATTATAATCATCAGAGCCTGTCTTAGTAGTAGAACCTTTTTCGAGATTTTCTTTTGGAGTTGTTGCGCTTTGCTGTTGTGGTTTAGAACAAGAGAATAAAAAGAAGAGTGAAAAAATTATTGAAAGCATAATTTTATTCATAATATTTTGAATTAATACCTATGATAAATAACAACGGAAGTTATTTAATAATTCTACCTTTTTTGATTACGTTTGAAATATTATTAACTCCGAAATTGTATGTAATAAATTTATAAGAAGGGATATCAAATATAAGAAGGTCTGCCTGCTTACCTATTTCAATACTGCCAATTTTATTCTGCCTGTTCACAGCATACGCAGCATTAATTGTAACAGCATTCAAAATTTCTTCAGCAGTCATTTTTAGTTGTACAGAGGCGAGCGACATTATTGTTTGAATATTTTGTGTCGGGCAGCTTCCGGGATTAAAATCAGTAGCAAGAGCAATAGGTACATTATTCGCAATTAATTTTCTTGCCGGCTGATAAGAAATATCTAAGAAGTATGAAACTCCCGGTAAAAGAGTGGCAATAGTATTTTTGCCTGCTAATCTTTTTATATCTCTTTCTTTTAAGACTTCAAGATGGTCAACTGAAATTGCTTTATGTTTCAAAGCAGCCCCAACTCCGCCGATTGAATTGAACTGATCTGTATGAATTTTGGGAATTAATCCGAACTTTACTCCCTGTTCAAAAATCATATTTGTCTCTTCAGAATCAAAATAATTTACTTCACAGAAGACATCAATAAATTCTGCAAGATTTTGCTTTGCAATTTTTGGAATCATATCGAAGCAGATGCTTTCGATATAAGCTTTCTTCGTTACTCCCTTAGGAACAGCATGCGCGCCTAAGAAAGTAGGAATAATATCCAGCCCGAATTTATTTTCTTTCTTAAGTTTGTTTATAACTTTTAGAATTTTAATTTCATTTGCAGTATCTAATCCGTAACCTGATTTCGCTTCTATTGTTGTCGTTCCTGTCTCAATAAATTTCTTTAATCTCTTCTCTGCAATTTGGTAAAGATTATTGAAGGAGGATTTTCTTACAGAGGAAACAGTAGAAATAATCCCGCCACCTTTAGCAGCAATTTCCTGGTAGGTCTTCCCTGCTATTCTCATTTCATATTCGTCCTCACGATTTCCTGCATAGACAAAATGTGTATGCGAATCTATAAATCCCGGAGTTACAACTTTATTTTTACAATCGATTTCCTTAGTGATTTTTATTCTTTTTTTCTTAAGAATTTTTGCAAGAGATTTTGACGAGCCGATGAATTCAATTCTTCCTTTATCTATAATAAGATTTGAATCTGAGCGAAGACCTATATCACTCTGCGCTTTTCCTTTCTTAGGAAAATTATTTACATTAGAGCAGGTAACAAGCTGAGAAATATTTTTGAGTAATACCATTGGATAGAATTTTTATAGGAAGAAGAGAATTCCTCCTCTATTAAAAAATAAAGGAGGAAAGAAAAATTTTAAGCTTTAAGCAGAGATTACTTTATCGGCATGTTTATTCATGTGTGCTACTTCATCTATTCTCCAGCAAGCGGCAGTATGCCCCGGAGCAACTTCAAAATCAGGCGGCTGTTCGTTCCAGCATTTATCTATTGCGTACTGGCATCGTGTACAAAAATGGCATCCCTTCGGGTATGAAGTTGAAGGGGGAACAAAGCCTTCAATTGTTGCAAGTCTTCCTTTAGTTTTATTAAGCTTAGGAATTGAATTAAGAAGACCTAATGTATAAGGATGTTTTGGATTATAAAAAATTTCGTTCACATCACCGTACTCCACAACTTTTGAAGCATACATTACTGCGACACGTTTAGATATTTCTGCTATTACTCCCAAGTCATGAGTAATCATTATCACACCCATACCAAGTTCATCCTGCAATCTTTTTATAAGCTCAAGTATCTGTGCCTGGACAGTTACATCAAGCGCAGTAGTAGGTTCATCAGCGATTAAAATTTCAGGGTTGCATGCAAGCGCGATTGCAATCATAATACGTTGACGCATACCGCCTGATAACTGGTGAGGATATTCACCGTATCTTTGCTCGGGAGCAGGGATACCAACAAGCTTCAGCATATCAATTGCTTTCGTTTTAGCATCTGCCTTCGAAAGTTTTTGATGAAGTATAATTGTTTCTTCAATTTGATTCCCACAGGTAAAAACAGGATTGAGTGAAGTCATCGGCTCCTGAAAAATCATTCCTATATCATTTCCTCTTACGTGTTGCATTTCTTTTTCAGGAATCTTCAGCAGGTCTTTTCCCTTAAACATTATCTGCCCTTCAACAATTTTTCCGGGAGGGTCAGGAATCAAACGCATTATAGAAAGAGCTGATACACTTTTTCCGCAGCCGGATTCACCTACAAGCCCAAGTGTTTCGCCTCTATCGACTTCAAATGAAACATCGTCAACAGCCGTTGCTACTCCGTCATCGGTATAGAAATAAGTTTTAAGGTTTTTAACTTCGAGAAGTTTAGACATACTCTTTATAATTTAAGATTTCAAATTTCGCATATGAAGTAAAATGTTTTACTACACCCAACTTTGCAAGACAAATATTGAGGAACAATAATTATTGTATTAACTTCTTAATTTCACTGATAAATTTTTGCTGTATGGAATCCGCTTCTTTCCGCGATTTTGCCTCTGTAATAATTCTGATAATCGGCTCCGTATTGGATTTTCGTAAATGTATCCAGTATTCGGGAAAATCTAATTTTACTCCATCAATAGTAGTAATTTTACATCCTGCATTTTTATATTTTACAATCACTGATTTTAAAATCTTATCGGGATTTTTTACGTTCTCAATTTTTGCTTTTGCAATATAATACTGAGGCAATGCGTTTTTGTAATCGCTGACTTTCATTCCCGATTCAGCAAACTCCTGGAGGATTAAAGTAAGTCCGATAATTGCGTCACGTCCGTAATGAAGCTCAGGAAAAATTACTCCGCCGCTTCCTTCTCCTCCAACTATAGATTTCCTCTTCATCATTTCTTTCACTACATTTATCTCACCTACTGCACTGCGGAATGATTTTGCTCCGTTCATTTTTGCAACGTCATCAACTGCTCTTGTAGTGGAAAGATTTACGCAAACAGATTTATTTTTTGATTTAGATTTTCTTAAAACAAGATTTGCAACGGTTGTAATCGTATTTTCCTCTATGAAGGGCTCGCCTTTATCAGTAATAATTACAAGCCTGTCGCTATCGGGATCTATTGCAACGCCTAAATCTGCTTTGTGCTTTTTCACTGCCGCCGAAAGCTGCTTCAAATTTTCCGGTAACGGTTCAGGTGTATGCGGGAAGATTCCGCTGCCATCACAATATAATTCAATAACTTTACATCCAAGTCTTTTTAATAATTGAGGACCAATAATTGAAGCAGCCGAGTTCACCGTATCCAGTACAATTTTAAATTTTCTTCTCTTTATTTTATTCTTATCTACGATTTTTAATTTGAGAGTCTTTTCAATATGTTTGTCTAACCATGACAAATCAAATGTAAGTTTCTTAATATCCTTTACATCTACATAAGTAAAATTGCCCTTCTCAGCTATTGACAAAAATTGTCCGATTTGTTTTGGGTCTAAGAATGTTCCGTTAGGATTTAAGAATTTTAATCCGTTCCATTGCTGCGGATTATGCGAAGCTGTTACGGCAATTCCGCCCGCTGCTTTTAAATCTTCAGTGGCAATTTGTACAGTTGGCGTAGGAGCAACTCCTATGTAAACGACTTCAAATCCTGAGAGCAATAAATTATTTATTACAAGATTTGAAATTATCTCGCCGTTTAATCTTCCATCACGGCCTACAATTATTTTTTTTGATTTAGAATTTTTCTTACAATACTCTGCGAATGAAGAAACGAATTTCGAAATGTTTTGCGGAGTGAGGTTGTCGCCGTAAATCCCTCTTACTCCCGATACAGAAGCTATAATTTCAGACAATAAGGTTGAATTAAATTAGTAAACTTTTAAAAATACTGTTTTTCATTTTCAAATGAAGTTCTAAACTTAAATCATCTTTTCCATTTCTTCCAATTGCTCAACTGTATTCACACCTGTAATCTCAATGTTGTTTTCAGTCGGTACTGCGCCAATCTTCATATTATTATCTATGAAATAATTAAAAATATCCGTCAGATAATACTCACTCTGAGCGTTATCAGTCTTCAATGTTTTCAGTGCTTCAAAAAGATTTTTATTATCTGTAAGATATATTCCTGAGTTTATCTCGCTTATTTTTTTAATGTTTTCATCGGCATCTTTTTCTTCCACTATATCAATAAAATTACCGTCCTCATCTCTTACTATTCTTCCGTAGCCGTGAGGATTCTCAAAATTTGCAGAGAGAAGGCTTGCTGAAAAATTATTTGCATTATGAAAATTTAAAAACTTCTCAACTGTTTCGAACTTTAACAAAGGAACATCTCCTGAAAGTATCAATGTGTCACCGTCAAAATTTTCAAGGAAAGGTTTTGTCTGCATTACTGCATGCCCTGTACCAAGCTGTTCATCCTGCGAAGCAAATGAAATTTTATCCATATCATCTTTAAAAATATCTCTGATGAAATCCATTACAGTTTGCTTCTGATGTCCGACTATTAATATTATTTTTTCAGAGTGAATTTTTAAGGCGAGATCTACAACGTGTTGAATCATTGGTTTCCCTTTTAACTCAAACATTACTTTTGACTTATCGGGATTTCTCATTCGCTTGCCCTTGCCTGCGGCAAGGATTACTGTAGAAAGATGCTTCATATTTAGCAGGGAATAGGTTATAAAAAAGCCTGTAACATTTGGGAGAATGCTTACAGGCCGGAAAATTTATTTTATCCCGATGAAAACATCGGGAAGAACTCTTTTGCTATTTTGTAAATAAAATATTATCGATTAATCTTGTCTTACCGATTTTTGCAGCAAGGGAAATTAGAACTTCTCCGTTGTATGAGGAGAGGTCATAAATCTTTTTTAAATCCGTATTATCAGTTATCTCAATATATTCAATCTCAAGATTTTTTGAATGCGACTTCAAAACTTCGCCAATTTTTCCAACGATTGAATTTGCATCGGATACATTATTCTTTGTTATTAATTTTTTACCTTCGGATAAAGCTTTATAAATACCCGTAGCTTCACTCCTTTCAGAGTCAGACAAATAAGAATTTCTTGAGCTCATCGCCAAGCCGCTATCCTCACGAACTGTAGGACATATAGAAACTTTCAAATCATAATTCATATCTTCAGTCATTTGTTTTATAACAACTGACTGCTGCGCATCTTTCTGACCGAAGTATGCAACGCTAGGCTTTACAATATTAAATAATTTAGCAACAACAGTTGCAACACCAGTAAAATGATTTGGTCTTGCTTTGCCTTCAAGTGTATCTGAAACTTCCGAGACAATAACTTTACTTTTATTTTTTGCAGGGTATATTTCATCGACAGAGGGATGAAAGATATAATCAACCCCTGCTTTCTCACAGGCAAAATAATCTTTTAAGAAATCACGCGGATATTTTTCAAAATCCTCGCCAGGTGAAAACTGAGTAGGATTTACAAAAATGCTCACAACAACAACATCGTTTTCTTCTTTAGCTTTATCAATGAGAGATACATGTCCCTGGTGAAGGAAGCCCATTGTTGGCACAAATCCGATTTTTTTCCCCACGCATCTGAAATAATCTGCAACATCCTGCATTGCAGCGATTTCTTTGATAACTTTCATTAATAAAATTTTAGTTTATAAAATTTACTTAATAAGATTTATAAGCTGTGAAAGCCTTAACTTTAAATCTTTACGATTTACTATAAAATCTATGAAGCCATGCTCCAATAAAAATTCTGATTTCTGAAATCCTTTTGGCAAATCTTTACCGGTAAATTGTTTAACAACACGCGGGCCTGCAAATGCAATTAATGCTTTCGGCTCTGCAATATTGAAATCGCCGAGCATGGAATATGATGCCGATGCTCCTCCCGTAGTAGGATTTGTAAGTAAAGATATATAAGGGATTTTTTCTTCGTCAAGTTTTGCAAGCTTTGCGCTTGTCTTAGCCAATTGCATAAGTGATATTGCGCCTTCCATCATACTGGCGCCGCCGCTTGATGAAATTATTATCAGCGGGTTTTTTGTTTTGATTGCTCTATCAATAGCCCGGCTTATTTTTTCACCTACAACACTTCCCATGCTTCCACCGATGAATTCAAAATCCATACAAGCTATCACAACTTCTTTGCCGTTTATTTTTCCTGTTACAGTTCTTATCGCATCGTATAAATCTGTTTTCTTAATCGTATCTTCAACACGCTTTGCATAAGGCTTTGTATCGGTAAAATGAAGCGGATCAACGGATTTCATTTTTCTATCATACTCTTTTAAAGAATCTTCATCAAGAATAAGTTTGAAGTATTCATTGCTGCCTATTCTGAAATGATAATCACATTTAATACATAGATAAGAATTTGATTCCCACTGCTTGCGGTGCATAAGCTCGCCGCAATCGGGACACTTAATCCACATACCATCGGGAACATCCTGCTTAGGTGTATCAGTCTGGATATTTTCCTTATTTCGCTTAAACCATGCCATTCGCCTAATTTACAAGGTTTTTTTCAATTTTGATAGTAAGAAAACTTTCTTAAATTTTAAAGTATGGTGGGAAAGAATTATTCCCCTCCTTATTAAGGAGGGGAAAGAAAGTGAGCATTAAAATTTATTCTTTTATGAAAGAATTAATAGATAAATCGCTGCGGATATATGCCATGAGAGTCATTATTTCATCAGTGGATAAAGGTCCGCCATTATCTTTATGGAAGCCCGGCATCATTGTCGGCTGATTTGGTGAGCCGCCTTTTATATAGGCAATTAATTCGTCATCTGTATATTTCACTGCTGTATTTTTATCAATAGGTCCGTGAGGCTTGTGGTCTTTTACATCGCCGTGGCAGATACCACAATCTGCATCATAAAGTTCTTTACCAATTTTGCCAATACCTTTAGTAACATGGCAGTCCTTACAGGCACCTTCAAAGATTGATTGTCCGGCCATAATAGTCATGTGTTTTTTCTCTTCTTCACTCGGTAATTTCACATCGAAATTTAATGTAAGAATTACCTGGTCATTTACTTTATCATTCGATTGAACAAGAACCGTTTTTTCTATTTTTCCTACTTTGCCGTTTGAGTTAAACGTAATTCTTATCTTCCCTTTTTCGCCTGGAGCATATTTACTTTTTTCACCTGCAGTTGCTGCTGTGCATCCACAAGAAGTTTGTACGTTTGTGATTTCGAGCTCTGAATCACCATCGTTTGTGAAATCAAATTCATATTGAATTATATCACCTTGCATAATTTTTCCGAAATCTTTTTGCTTTTCAGCAAATGATATTGTAGGCCCGCCTGTATGATAAACGCTTCCTAAGATGTTTGAGCTTTTCAGATTAACAGAGAGAATCAATCCGAGGATTAAAACAAAGAATAAAGTTATGTAGAATTTTTTGATATTCATAAAAGTTTTTTTTGTGATTTAAGAGGAATAAATTCCTTCATGTAAAACGGTTCTGATGTATTATAATCAGAAAATTTATTTAGTGAAATATAATTTAACGTCAACTGATAGAGCGAAATTATGCTTTCAGTTTCGAATTCCATTACTCTGCCTTCAAAACCTTCAATTTTACTGTTTGAAACAAAAAAATCTTCATTATTTAAAATAGAAGGAAGAAGTGATATACTGTAATCTGAAATTCTTACAAGTCCGTTTTCTCTCTTATATCTGGAAAAATAAAATTCGTTTGTTCTGGAATTGGAAAAAATAAGAGGAATTATGATTTTATCTGTTTCAATTTTATTTGCAAGCACATCTAAAGAATTTACTTCAATCAACTTAGCCCCCGACGCAAAACAAATTGCTTTTGCAATTGCCGATGAAATCCTTAATCCTGTAAACGAACCAGGGCCATTTGAGATGGAAACGTAGTTTAAATCTTTTAAGTTGAAATTATTTTCTTTACAGTACGTGCTTATATTGTAAATTAATACATCTGCATTTTCATTTTTACCATGCGCATGTCTGATAATCTCTTTGCTATCCTGAAAAATAGCAAATTCAATTTTTGATGAAGATGAATCGATTGAGAGTAAGTTCA
The DNA here is from genome assembly GCA_038225955.1 of Ignavibacteria bacterium. GTDB lineage: Bacteria > Bacteroidota > Ignavibacteria > Tepidaquicellales > Tepidaquicellaceae > JAFDZO01. Next base: position 16,697 of record JBBRQV010000060.1, read on the forward strand.
ATAGTAAATTATTCTTTCGTTTTCGTTTTTTCCGTAATCAAAATTAACGGATTTTAATTTAATTCCCAAATATTTTTCGGCAAGCTCAGGCCACTCAACAAGACAAATTGAATTTTTAGAAATATAATTATCAAACCCGATTGAAGAGAGCTCTGTCTCTGTTTTCAATCTGTATAAATCAAAGTGATTCACAGTTATCTCTTTGCTTTCAAAAATTCCTTTGTATTCATTTACAATTAAGAAAGTTGGACTGTTAACAACATCTTTTACCTGAAAATATTTACAAATGCCTTTTATGAATTGCGTCTTCCCTGAGCCAAGCTCACCTATAAATCCTATTACATCAGAAAGGTTAACTGTTGAAGCATAGTTATATCCTGCCTCA
>JBBRQV010000061.1:0-17025 GCA_038225955.1 Ignavibacteria bacterium
TCTGAGTCAGGCGTTATTAAAAACACTGCGCTTGTATTCGGTCAGATGAACGAACCTCCGGGAGCAAGACAACGAGTTGCTTTGACAGCTTTAACAGTTGCAGAGTACTTCAGAGACGAAGAACACAAAGATGTACTTTTATTCGTAGATAATATTTTCAGATTTACTCAGGCAGGTTCTGAGGTATCAGCTCTTCTTGGACGTATGCCATCGGCAGTAGGTTATCAGCCGACACTGGCTTCCGAGATGGGTCAGCTGCAGGAAAGAATTACATCAACAAAAGACGGTTCAATCACATCTATCCAGGCTATCTATGTACCTGCAGATGATTACACTGATCCGGCTCCTGCAACAGCATTCGCTCACTTAGATGCTACAACAGAGCTTTCAAGAAAAATTTCCGAGCTTGGTATTTACCCTGCTGTGGATCCGCTTACATCTACATCAAGAATTCTTGATCCGTTAGTTGTAGGTGAAGAGCATTACAATGTTGCGCAAAGCGTAAAGAAAATTTTACAGACATATAAAGATTTACAGGATATTATTAATATTCTTGGAATCGATGAGTTATCAGATGAAGATAAGATGACAGTACAAAGAGCGAGAAAGATTCAGAAGTTCTTATCGCAGCCGTTCTCTGTTGCTGAGCAGTTCACAAACATCCCGGGAAAATATGTAAAAGTTGATGAAACGATTAAGAGCTTTAAAGCTATCGTAAACGGTGAGTATGACCACTTACCTGAAAACGCATTCTACATGGTAGGAACAATTGAAGAAGCTATTGAAAAAGCTAAATCAATGCAGTAAGAAGTTATAAATAAAATTAGATTAGACCACATTTTTAATGTCAGATAAATTAATTCAGTTAGATATTGTCAGTCCGGTAAAGACCGTTTTCTCAGGGATGATTACTTCAATCACGGCCCCTGGGGAGTTAGGCGGTTTCCAGGTTTTGTTCAGACATGCTCCTTTAATTTCTTCCTTAAAAATCGGAACAATAAAGATAGTTACAGGGGAAGGCAAGACGCAATTCTTTGCCATCAGCTCAGGTATTCTTGAAGTTAAAAATAATGTTTGCGTAGTGTTAGCAGACGCTGTTGAAACTCAGGAAGAAATTGATTTGGCAAGAGCCGAGCAATCTCTCAGAAGAGCCGAGGAAATACTTGGCGCTGAAAATATGTATCATGAAAAGCAGATTGCTAAGATAGAAGCTGAGAGAGCTAAGAACCGCATAAAATTAGCCGGAAATAAATAAGTAAATAAAATTTTTGTAGTACGATGGGACCGTAGCTCAGCGGTAGAGCAACTGCCTTTTAAGCCGTAGGTCGATGGTTCGAATCCATCCGGTCTCACTCATCGAAGAAGCCCTTTAGCAGCAATGCTAAAGGGCTTCTTGCGTTTGTGGAAAAATCTATAATATTAAATGATTATTTTAGCAGGTTTATTTTATTTATTTTTATAAATTTCAAAAAGAAACTATATCTTATATACATCAAAAAAGTAACTGAAGCTGCTGAGAAGAATCAAATATAAATCTACTGATAAATGTAAATGAATAAGATAAAAAGAGTTTGGAATTCCATACAAACAAATAGAATTCTCAGAGGAACATTAAAAATTTTAATTCTATCTATAATTACAATTATATTATTACCTTTTATAATGACACCTATGGTTTTTCTATGTTTTGAAATATATGAAATTATGACAAGTGAAAATTTTACATTATTAACAGGTTCAACTGCTATAATATTAACATTATCTTCTATTCTATTTTCGGCCAGTAGAAGTGCATTAGGAAGTTATGAAAGAGTTTTATTTTACGAAAATGGCAAACGGGCATTATTTGCTTCTATTTTATTAATTATTTCTCTCCTTATAACTTATTTAATGAATAAATATAATTTCAAAAGTATAATCAATGGGATAAAAAATAATAATGCAACATTTGTTGAGACATTGGTTCTTATTACTACATTTATTGGTACATTATTAGTCTTGACAGCCTTAAAACATATTGTAATTGTTATATATAAGCTAATAAACAATATTAGGCCAGATTTTCCAAGTACAACGAATGTTGACAACAATGAAAGAATAAGACTTAAAAAATATTATTCAGGAATGAAAAAAGAAAGAAAAGCGGCTAAGAAAAATGAGTAAAAAACCTAAAAACGGAAAATGCGTATATTGTTTGAAAGAAGTTGATAGTATCACAAAGGATCATATTCCACCAAAGTGTATTACACCACAAGAATTTAAAGAAGATTTTCTAACAGTCCCGGCTTGTTTTGAATGCAATCAAAAATTATCATTAGAAGACGAGTATTTCAGAATCACAATGTTAATAAGTGAATCTGTTTCAGAACAAGAGCATTTAAAAGAAACATCGTTTAAGACATTAAATAGATTTAAACACCCAGTTCCATTCTGGGATAAATTCTTATCGAAGATTCAAAGAATAGATTTTTATAATGAGGATGAACAATATTTAGGGCGCAAACTTCAGTATACAGTCGATTACCATAGAATTGCTGATTATTTTATTCGATTAGCGAGAGGGCTATTTTATTTAGATACTCAAAATTATATTCCTTTAGATTATATTGTAACTTCAATTGATATTTTTGATCAATTTAATGAGAAAGACGCACACTTTATCAGAATGTTTTATGACGCAATAAAAAATTTATCATTTACAAATCGTACGGGAATTATGAAATACCGATATCGTTTATATCAAACAGAACACAAGATTCATTCCATTTGGAATATAATTGTATATGATAAAATAAATTTTTTAATTTATTTTACAAAAAAGGAGGTTAATAGTAATTTTAAAACTAATGCATATAACTACATTGTGGAGGGAGTTTAAGTAAGTCCATTTAAATTTTTTACTCTAAGTTCAACTTGGGAATGTTCATCTCAAACCTCTCATGCCAAACTATTTTTTTCCTCCCTACTAATAGGTAAGCTTTTCTTTACAAATCATTTTAATCTTATTATATTTGCATCGGAGAAGGAGCGCTCCGTCCCAAACTCCGTTTGGGACGGAAAGGGTGCGCGGAACTCCGTTCCGCTTTTATATGCGAAACAGAGTTTCGCACACTATTACCTTACCAAACAGAGTTTGGTAAGGAGAACAAATTCAGGTAAAAATAAATGCGACAATAATGCGACTTTATTCAATTAACAAATGGCAATTAACAATTAACAGAATTCAACTTTTCTTATTATCTGTGTAATCATAAAAATCATAATCATTCCTGTCCCGCTTTTGCGGGATGTATTCAAAATCCGTCAAAAAAATGAAATGAAAAAAGCGGTATTGTAAAAACAATAATGGGGTTCGGAAAACCCGTCAAAAATCTGTCATTTGAAAGGTGTTTGTAAAACTTGGAGTGTGGCTATTGGTCGGGGTTGCAGGCGTTGCTTGGATTTTCGAAGTTATCGGATTGGTCTTCTTCTGTTTCATCGAGGCATTGAAAATCCTTTTCAATAAGGATTGATAGTTCATCGTTTTCGTTTATTTTCATTTTTGAATCAAAGCCAATTGTATCGTTTGCTTCCCAGTTTTGAAGGAACGATTGAGGAATGGATACGGTAATTTTGTTATCAGAGAAATCTGCGGAGAGATTTTCAATATCGGATTTGCTTTGCAGAGCATATTCAAAACTATTTTTCCCAAATGAAGTTTTATCGTGCAGATACCCTTCACTGCATAAATTTTTTACGTCAGTTTTTGTTAAGCGGTAGCGGACTGAATTTCCTTTGATTCGTAATTTCATACAGGAAAATAATGAAGATAATCACTAATAAAAATAAAAAAGCCCCGGAGGAATCTCACCTTCGGGGCTGACTAATTTCTGAGGTTTAGCGCGGCAAGAATCTGAACCTAATCAGATTCAAGACTATTCTACACCTTCCCCTCTTATATCAAAATTTCATGTTAAGATTTATATTAACAAACCTGATAATTAGAGACGCGCCTCCGTCAAAAAATTTTCTATCATTATATAATTACTCCTTTCCGGTTGCCCACTTAAATTTTGTTCAGTAAAATAACTGAGTGGAATAAATTAAATTTTTTGTTTTTTAAAAGCAATAACCTTTTAAAATATTTATTAAGAAAAAATTAACATCGTGATATAAAATATAGTTCAAATTTTTTTATGCAAAAAAAATCCCCACTCGTTCTATGAGTGAGGATTCCATTGGTAGGAAGAAAAATATCGCTAATGTATGGTAAACGTTTTGACAGTCGTTTCTACCCCTGTAGAAAGTGTGCCGGTGAAGTTTGTCGATGCTCCATTTAAAATTACTCTCGCATTAAAAGGCATAGTTGCGCCGGAATAATTTTTTACTTTGACTGTGTAATCACCTGTAGGCATTGTGCTTCTAAGGCTGTAAATATTTTCAGTTGCATTTCCGAGAACTGACTGCCAGTCTCTATCAAGAGAAAAATCGGAGTTAGTTCTGTTACCATAATATATGTGCACGTTATTCGGACCGTAAAGATGCAAATCCATATCCGCTGTTAAAGCTGATGAGTTTACCCATGTTAAAGTTGCCTGCAAAACTCCGGAGCCATAAGGTATTGTTGCAGGAGGCCATGCGCCAGTACCGCCCGAACTTCCCGGTCTTCCAAGAACGAATGTACCTCCCGTAGGTAAGCTGAACGGAACATATGTGACTGCGTCATAGGTAGACCAACCCGGGAAAAAAGTAAGCGGGTCGCTTACTGTTACTGTTGCAGGTAGTGAATATGTGTAGATTCGCTGGTCTGAACCATGACAAACGGTATAGGAAACCCAGAATTCGATTACCCCTTGTGGTACAATAGCTTTTGTTTTTCCGTTTGGGCAGCCAAGGAAGATTGGTCCTGTGAACGTTGCTCCTATGAATCCACCTGAAAATAATGCAAGCTGTTCGGGTTTCTCCAGAGCGGCGCTTTTTACAGTGAGAATATAATTTGTCCATAGGTCTTCACGGTCAAATACACAGCCGCCTTGCCTGTAATCAGATGCATCGGTAGTAGAGTTACTTTTTACAAGAACAAAATATCCAAGAGTAAGAACATCTATGGCTACTCTTTTTTGAGCAGTATCAATTGCCGAAATTGTTACAATCTTCCAGTTCTGTATTTCAGGTTTATAAGCCATCACCTGTAAACCTTGCGGAGATGACTGCCCTGAAGCAGGGAAATAAACCTGTACAGGTGAATTAAACGTGAAAGATTCAGGTCCGGCTCGTAAATATTTTCCAATAACTGTATAGCCGCCGGGTAAAGCAGGGATTCCGCTTTCAATAGTGTTAGATGTGTTTGCTGAAAAAGTTACAGTACCTGCTTCACCCGTGGTAAGATTGGGCACATCGCCTGTTTTGACCATTATAGAGAAATTGTCGTAATCCAGACTTCCCGATGTGATTGAAGTAAAAGATTTTGTTGCGCCCTCTCCTTCCGTTGTGGGTGGAGTTACTATTGCATCTTCGGTTTTATTACATCCAAAGAAAGTTAAAGAATATATTACAGCAACTAATAAAGTAATAATGTAGGCTTTTTTCATACAACCTCTTTTTAAAGTTTTGAAAAATTATTCTAAAATTTATGGGACATTACCCTCTGAGCTATAGTTATATAAAAGTTATGTCAGAGGGCAAAAGTCCGCCTCTGTGAGTGAGGAAAATTCTTGGAAATGGAATAGTAAAATTTATTAAGGATTGTCTTTCTCACAGAGCAATTTTTTATGTTGGTATAAAACTACAGATAAGATTGAAAGTCTGCAAAGAGAAATTTTGCAATTTGTCCCACAACTTTAACAGATAACAATTCATGGGTTGGATTTTACTGTAAATTATTGATACTTTTATGCAATTGATTGTCCCACAATTATAATTAGTAAAATGCCGCAAGAAGAGCAAAAAAATCATAATTCGTTTCAATCCTCTAATCTTATACAATTTCTGCGCGTCTTTTCAAAAGAAGAAATGAGGGATTTTAATAAGTTCGTAAAATCTTCCTTTCATAATAACAGGAATGATGTGTGTCTTTTTTTGGATGAAATAAAAAAATTTCATCCGGCATTTACACAAAAGGAATTTTCAAGAGAAAATATATTTTCTCTTCTATATCCTAAGAAGAAATATCAGGATGATGTTGTAAGGAGACTTTCAAGTAATCTTTTTAAACTTGCAGAAGAGTTTGCGGCATATAAAAATTTTAAGAAGGACAGGTTTGATTATGAAAAAAATCTGCTTGAGTTTTATTTCTCTAAAAATGTTGATAAGTTTTTTTGGAAGCAGCACGATAAGGTTGAAAAATATCTTGAAGAACAAAACCTGAGGGATGCGGAATACTACAGAAGGCTTAGTATGATAAACGAAATTGAATTGGGCTTTATGCTGAAAGACGACCCGACTTATAAGAAATCCAGCTATGAAAAACAGTTAAAAAATTTATGGAAGTACACACTTGCTGCAATGCTGCGAGTGCATGGATTTGCGGAATACGAGATTTTTTTCTTTAATAAAAAATTCGATTTGAAGTACGCTGAAAGCCTTTTAAAGATAGCCGAAGATTCAGGTTACATGAATTCAAAAGCAATTGAGATGTATTATCTGATCTTAAAACTATACGGACCAGATAAAAAAGATAAGATAATGTACAGATTGAAAAAATTAATCGAAGAAAATATTCATTCATTTGAGAAATCGGAGAGCTTTAGTTTTTATATACATCTGATAAATTATTGCAATATAAATAAGCTTGCAAATGAGAAAGAATATGTACGGGTAAAATTTGAAATCGTGAAGAAAATGGTTGAGCATGACCTCGTAATTCAGAACGGTTTAATTGACCCGGGCTGGTTCAGAGGAATTTTCTCAATGGCTTTTGCTGCAGGAGAAACAGAGTTTGCAGAAAATTTTATTGAGAATCATAAATCTATTATTGCAGGGAAAGATAAGGATAATATTGTTAAACATGCGTATGCCAACCTTGCAATTTTTAAGAAAGACTTTGACGCTGCGCTTCGGCATCTCTCCACTTCAAGCTACCAGCATTTAAATGACAAGTGGACTGTCAAACAAATGTACCTTACGATTTATTATGAAACGAATAATTATGAACAGTTCTCCTATGTTGCAGATAGTATTAAACACCTGATAAAAGAAGAGGGTTCGTGGAATGAAAATCTCATTATTCCGATAAGGAATTTCATTAATATCTTAACCAAATTGTTTAAAATAAAACTTGGGGAGAGTGGAGTTCCTCTTGATGAATTAAAATACGAAATCGAGAGCTCAAAAATAATTTCACGAAAATGGCTTTTAGAAAAAGCCGCTGAACTTGAAAAGTAAAAATAAAAACAATACCTCATCCCGCGCGGGGGATGAGGTATGTTTGGATAACTGCTCAGCAGGTTTAAATAGAACAGTCACCGGAATAGATATTTTTTGGGAGCTCTGTGGCGCCCTCCGACCTTTCAGGTCGGTCGTGAGCTGCAAGTTTTTGCTAAAGCAAAAAAATTGCAACTCACGAGTCCCGGCTTAAGCCGGGACAGGGCGCCACAACGGAACGCTACTTTACTAAAATCATTTTCTTCGTCGATATGAAATCTCCTGTCTGAATGCGATAGAAGTACATTCCACTTGCAAGATTGCTTCCGTTAAATTCAACAGTATAGTATCCGGCTGCTCTCTGTTCATTCACAAGTTCACTGACAAGTTTTCCTGTTACGTCAAAAACGGAGAGCTTAACAATCGAATTGCGCGGTAACTCGAAGTTAATTTTTGTTGCCGGATTAAATGGATTAGGATAATTCTGCGATAGACTAAATTTCTTCGGTACTCCTATCTCAACTTCATTCGCAAGCGCATGATATTCATAGTTGCCGTTAAAGTCTATTTGCTTCAATCTATAATTATATTTTCCGCTCGTAACGTTTCTATCTTCGTAAGAATAATTTTTGCTTTCGTTTGTTGTGCCGCTGCCTTGTATAAAACTTATTTTCTTCCAGTCATTACCTGCAGAAGATTTTCTTTCAATATCGAATCCTGAATTATTCAGTTCGTTCACTGTGCTCCAGTTTAATTTCACATTGCTGCCGTTTATTTGAGAAGTAAATGAAGCAAGTTCAACAGGTAATAAGCTGGCATCAGGTCCGAATGAAAGTGCTAAGTTCGAACCGAATATCGGTCCGCTGTATGGATACAGATATGAGCTGTTCTCAAATCTGTAATTTGCGACTTGCGATGCAGAGTTTGAACCTTGCAATCCGACTAAATGTCGTGGCAGTGTATTGTTATTCATCCGTGTTATAAAATCTGAACCTGTTTCAGCATAGTTATAAAAAATATCAATTTTAGAATTTACCGATGGCGAAGCAGAATGCTGAATGACTACCTGAAAAGAAATATATAGATTATTATTTAAGGTATGTCCCGGTGCATATACCTGAGCTTTTGAATAAGTAATTATTACTTCGGTTGGTGTAACTTTGTATGAAAGTCTGCTTCCTACTGCGCCAGATTGAAAATATAAGTCAGTCCAGAATGGAAATATTGCCGTCGGAATATCAGATTGAGGTATACCTGCATCTGTAAGGGCATACGCATTAAAAGCGGTCGGGGTAAACGTGCTGAATGAAATTATTCCGTTCGTTCCGATGTAAACATTAGAGTAGTCCGTCCCGAAAAATTTTGTTTTATTACTTCCGCCAAAAATATTATTTATTAAAAAGTATCCGTTATCAAGGTTACCTGCTGTGGGTGTTCCTGCCTGATTTACAATCAAATCTATGCTTCCTGTAGTGTCTCTCCAGTTATATGTTGGCTTTGAAGGAGAAAGACTTGCTCCTGCTGTAGAGTTTGCAAAGTAATAGAGATTATTGCCAGTTTGCCTGTTATGCCCGTAGTTTGAATCTTGCACAGTAAAGTTTGTCACAGTTGAGTAGTCACTGTATGTAAGAAAATTAATAGCTTTTGAGCGCCAATAGTATTTTGTAGAATTCTGTAAAATGCCCGGAGGCACTGTCTGTGATGTCGGTCCGCCGTTTCCCCGTGTGTAAATTATATTAGTAAAAGCTGCATCAGTAGCGATTTGACAGTCATATACAAAGCCGCCCGATACGGATGACCATGTCAGAGTCGGTGTAGGATTTGTTACTAAAATATCATTTAAGGGAGATGAATTTACCGGTGGAGTAAGCTTTGCCGCCATTCTTGCCTCATTAGAAGTACCACCTGTAAAAATCATTTTTTTTGCATACACTCTGTAGTAAAAATCTTCGTTATAGGGCAATCCTGTATTTTGATATGAGGTAACATTCGCCCCTACAGAATCAATAACGGTCCATCCGGTTGTGCCGTTGTCACTGCGTTCAATCATAAATTTGTCTTCATCAGTTGTGTTATCAGTCCAGCTTAAATTTATTGCTGATGTTGTTGCAGGAGTTAAAGTCAGGTTAGAGGGAGCAGGTATATTGAACCCTCCTGACGTAGATTTAAACATATCCAAACTCCCGAGGAAAACTGTACTCGGGCTTATATAAGAAATTGCGTTTATACTAGTAGTGCCGAAGGGGGGAGTTTGATTTATCCAAGATGTCCCGTTGTTTGAAGTAAAAGCAAGTCCGTTTACTCCGCCCACCCATCCTGTAGATGAATTGATAAATAAAGAACTTTGGTAGGTACCGGCAAATGGACCTGCAACGGAAGTCCAGTTTGTCCCACCGTTAGTAGTTCTTAAGTACGTTGCATTCTCTCCTACAGCTCTTCCTGTATTTGCATCAGCAAAACTTATCGAATAAAGAACTTCTCCTGTTTCCGAAGTTTGCCCAGCCCAGTTAACTCCTCCATTAGTTGTTTTTATTATTACGCCGCTATAACCGCATGCCCAGCCTGTATTTGCGTTAATGAATGATATAGATTCTAAATTAATACCGGGATTTTGATAAATGTTTGTCCAGGTATTTCCGCTGTTTGTAGTTCTGGAAACACCATTGAAGAAACCTGTTGTCCAGCCTGTTCCGGGATTAAGAAAGAATATATCTGTATAGTTTGACGAGCCTAAGCCAGAGTTAGTCCAATTAGTTCCACCATTGGTGGTTTTCCAGAAATTGAAGCTAGCCAGAAATCCTGTATTTTCATCAATGAAATATATATCATGCTGTACGGCGTTTTCAGGAGGTTGTAAGAGTGTCCAGTTATTCCCTCCGTCCGTTGTTTTACCCATATTAAGGCTTCCTACCCACCCCGTATTATTGTTAACGAAAAAAGCGGTATTTATAAAATTCCCCGTAGGATTGTTTTGCAGCACCCACTGTGCTGAGCCTGTATTGATACAACAAAATGAAAGTACGAATAAAATTGAGATAATAATTTTTCCGCGCATGATTTTTATTTGATTAAGTTTTTATAATTTTCGATTAAAAGGTTTACTTTGCTTTCAAGCAAAGGATATTTGGATACAGAAGGATCATTCTTTTTTATAATAATCTCTATTTGTGCTGCTGTAGTTATAAGTATTATCATTTCGGAGTTCATTCTTTCGATGATGGCTTTTAGTAATCTAAGTTTTTCTATTGCCTGCTCTGTTTTCATGATTGATTTGTTAAAGTTGATTCAAATTACTCCCGATGCATCATTTCTTCAAATAGATTTTTTCAAAAAGTCTCAAAGAATCACTTCTGAAAATCCGCAAAAGTGGCATTTTTGATTAAAATTTTAAGTTTTAGATTTTTATTTTGTTTCGGAAATCCTATATTTGTCTCAATAAAATCGGGGGATTTTTCCAATGCAGGATAGCAAACTTTTAGAAATTTTAAGGACTTTCACTACAAAAGAATGGAAGAATTTTGAAAAGTTTGTGAACTCTCCATACTTTTCTACCGGCAGAGATGTAAGCGGATTATACGCTCTCTTAAAAAAATACTACCCCGAGTTCACTTCAGAAAATCTCAACAAAGAAAAAGTTTTCACATCTCTTTTTACAGAAAAATTCAATGAAAAGAAGTTAAAGAATATCACTTCGGATCTTACAAAGATTGCAGAGCAGTTTCTTGTTTTCGAAAGACTGGCATCAAATGAAATTAATTTTGATGAAACATTAGCAAGAGTTTACAAAGGCAAAAAAAGCGATAAGCTTTTTTTAAGAACTTTAAATCTTCTTGAAAAAAAACTTTCCACGCAAAAATTTCAAAGCGACAGATGTTTTAGCGAAGAAGAAAGATATGAACGTCTTATGGAAGAGTATTATATCGGCATTAATAAATTCGATAAATCAGTTCCTAGAAGAGTAAAGTACACTGAATATTTTACGCTTACATTTCTTGTTTCTTTTTTAAGGAAACAAAGAGATAAGATTGTAATAAAGAAATATTACAATCTTGATATGGGAAGTCCGCTGATAGACAGCGTTTATGAAAGTATAGATTTCGATAAAATGCTGAAGCTGCTTAAAGAAAAAAAATCAGAGTGGCTTTGGTTTGTTGAGATCTATTATTATGTGATGAAGTCAATACAAAATGTAGAAGATGAAGCAATGTTTGATAAGCTTCAGGAGCTTTTTTATGAAAATATAGATAAGTTCAGCAGAAAAGAGCAGTATTTTATGTTCAATGATTTAATCGCGTGGATTCATACTAAGGATGACCAGCTTAATATTTCTTCTTCGGCACAGGAATTTGAGGTGTTTAAAAAAATGTTGGAGCATAATGCCTATTCCCCCGCAGAAGAAGAGTTCTTGAGTGTTCTATTATATAGAAATATTATGAATATGGCTTTGAGCCTTAAAGAGATTCAATGGTTTGAAAATTTTGTGGCGGAATTCACGCCGATGCTAAAGCCGGAGTTCAGAGAGAATATGGAAAACCTTGCAAAAGCAAGACTGTATTTTGAAAAAGAAAATTTTGAAGCTGCATTGGAAAGCTTAAGTAAAATTCCTTATGATGTATTTATATATAAGCTCGATATAAAAAATTTAATGCTGAGAATTTATTACGAAATGGATTTAATGGAATCAGGGTTTTCATTGGTAAATGCATACAGAAATTTCCTTTCTTCCAGTGATGAAATCTCGGATACATTCAAAAAGAGTCAGTCAAATTTTCTCTTCTACTACAACAAACTTTTGAAAGCAAAAGCAGATAATAATTTTGAAGATGTTGGTTTCATTTCAAACGAGATTAATAAAAAAGAAAACATTGCAGAAAAAAAATGGCTTTTAGAAAAAGCAAAAAAGCTAATGAAAAGTAAGTAAGCTTGTTATGATTTTTCAATTAGTAGAAATGCCTGATATCTTTTACCCTCATAAAATCTGAATTCAGTAAAAATCCGTATGAACGTTATATAGGTAATTATAGTTGTAGAATTGAAACCAACCAACCATAAATTATAATGAAAAGTAGTTTAGCAATATTTGTACTTTGCCTCGTGTTTCTATGCGGATGCGGTAAAGATAAAATAGCTGAAAATAAAACTTCAGAGAAAAAAGATTCAGTAACAACAATAAATAAAAATGTTTCAGGTTCAGAGAAGGCAGGTAACCCTTATTATTCAAAAACGGATACAACAAAGCTGAATGTAACTGATGCCGAATGGAAGAAAATTTTACCCGATAGTATTTATCAGGTAGGAAGAGGTAAGGCAACTGAAGAAGCATTCAAAGGAAAATATACAAACTCAACAGGCAAGGGAACATACTATTGTGCAGTGTGCGGTAATGAACTGTTCCGCTCAGATTCAAAATTTTCAAGTACATGTGGATGGCCAAGCTTTTTTGAAACACGAAGAACGACAAGTGTAATTTATCAGGAAGACCATTCAGCCGGAATGGAACGAATGGAAGTGCTATGCGGAAGATGCGGCTCGCATCTTGGACATTTATTTGACGATGGTCCTCCGCCAACTTTTAAAAGATATTGCATGAATTCTATAGTACTGGACTTCGTTGCCGATAACGAAGTGAAGACTACAAATACAAAAAAATAAATTTTTTAAAATAATTTCATAAAAGCCTTTGAGTATTTAAAAAATATTTAAAAGCTTTTATTTTTTACCCTTGTCTCTTGCCAGGTTGTTTCTATCAATCTTCACAAATTTACCTGCTAAGTCGTTAAACATTTTTCCTCTAAAAGAGCTTACCTGCTGAGTTGTCTTTTTCACAATTTCGGCATACTCCAAATCTGTATCCAAAAATTCAATATAACTTTTCTCTTCTAAGATAGAATAAATATACAATTCACAGGAAATACTTCCGTCTATCCATATTTCATTTTCAGGGACGAAATTGTAATCATTCCAGTCTCCGTTAAAACCAAAATCAGGATAAATATCTCTTCTTATTTTATCTCCGTCAACAAGCCAGATATTATACTTAGTATTCTTATCTTCTATTTTCTGTAAGTAAATATTTTTAAGCTTTACTTTATTTGGTATGCCGGGTATTTCTTTGGTATCATCTGTATCGGTAACAGATACGCTATCAAGATTTTTTTCATGAGATTCAGATTCATTCTTAAATTCATTTCGCATTTTTACTTCAAGCATCAGGGAGGAATCATGCGCTTGAATATACGTCCACTCAAAATCTCTCATCAGATTCATTTCATTTATCTCATGCTTAAGTGTAGTTGTGTACTCACGATTAGGAATGGAGTTATCAATCCATATTTCATTATGCGGAACGTAAGGGTATCGCTGCTCATTCCCGCCGAAAATAAAATCAGGATAAATTTCCTTTCGCACTAATTCTCCGTCAACAATGTATATGTTCAGACTGTCGATTTTTCCCATGAAAACTTTGTAAACTCCGGCGATATCATCTATACCTTTATGGGTAAAGTTTGTTTCTACTTTGCATGAACTGAGAGTTAAAGCGAAAATTAAAATCGTAATTATTTTTTTCATAATACAAATATAGCAAATTCGGATTTTACAAGTAATTTTAATAAAATTTCTATACAGGATATTTCATTTTATAATCTGCAAAATAATTCTATATTTCAAATCCTTATGGCATCCTTGAACGAAAAAACCATATCGCAATCCGAGAAGTTAAAAGAGTATCTTTCGATAGCTTTTAATAATTACTCATCCTCACAATTAGAGGAAGCTGAAAAATTTTATAATGAAGCAAAATCATTCGCCGAAGAGATTCATGATGCTGATTCGTTACACAAAGCTTTTTACGGTCTTGCAAAAATTTCGATGCAGCGGGGGCATTTTGACCTGGTTGTTGAAAATATAAACAGCGCAGTTTTAATTTCATCTTCACTTGGCAATAAGCAAGAAGAAGCCACTGCGCTGAACATACTTGGAATTGCTTTATCAAATCTCGGAGATTTTTCGAACTCACTTACAAATTATTTTTCTGCTTTAAAACTCGCACGCGAATTAAATAATAAAAAACATCAGGCGCAGATACTCAACAATATTTCAAACTGTTATCATTGGATTAAAGATGTTGATAACTCGCTTGAGTATTTGCAAATTGCAATGGAGCTTGCCATTGAAGTAGGGAATCAATCCGATATTTGTTCTCTGAAATGTAATCTAGGTCATTTATATACATCTTTAGGAAAATTTGATGAGGCTTACAGACTTATGAGCGAAAGTCTTGAAATGAATATCAAATCGGTAAAGAACAAGGATGCTTTAGCAAAGACATATAATAATCTCGCAGCATTATATCTTGAGCAGGGGAAATATGAAGAGGCGCTTGAGAGTTATTTCAAGAGTATGGAAATAGTAATTGAAAGTAAGGATGAATCAACTATGTCGCATACGGATATGCTAATAGGTTTAGTGTACTACAGATTGGGAGATTATGAAAAAGCAGCTAAATATCAGGAACAGGCTTTAGGTGTTGCTGAAAAAATTAATTCAAAAAAACTTCTCAATGTAATAAACAAAAATTTAGCTGATACATATGAAGCTGTTGGCGAATATGAGAAAGCATACATTTGCTTTCAGGAATATTTTAAGCTTGAAACGCAGGCAACAAAAGATTTCTCCGATTTAAAAGTAAAATATTTAAACATCACCCACAAGGTTGATATCGCAAAGAAAGAAGCCGAAATTCTGCAGGAAAAAAATCAGGAACTTGACGGATTAAATAAAAAGTTGATTGCACTCAACGAAGAAAAGAATGAGTTCTTAGGAATTGCAGTACACGATTTAAAAAATCCTCTTAATGGAATATCTCTTGCGGCATCAGGACTCATAAAAAACTTTGATAAGGTATCTCAGGAAAAATTCGATTTAATAATAAACAGGATTGAATCTGTAACTGATAGAATGAAACTAATATTAAGCAATCTTCTGGATGTAAACGCTATTGAGTCAGGCGAATACAATCTCAATTATCAGAACGTAAATATCTCTTTTTTATTAAATGAAACGATAAACCATTTTAAAAACACAGCAGAAGAAAAAAATATATCTTTGGAGTATGAAAACAAAATAGGTGATATAGTTTATTCTACGGATGAAAATGCGTTGACGGAAATTCTGGAAAATTTAATTTCGAACGCAATCAAATACTCGGAAGAGAATAAAAGTGTTTGGATTGTATTATCAAAAGGCGATAAGTATTTTAAAATACAGGTAATAGACTCAGGGCTTGGTATAAAAGAAGAAGAGCAGGAAAAAGTTTTTAAAAAATTTGCAAAGATATCCAATAAACCCACTGCCGGAGAAAACTCAACAGGGCTGGGACTCTCTATAGTAAAGAAACTGACAGAAATGCTTGGCGGAACAATTTCATTCAAATCTGTTTACGGAAGCGGAACTACATTTACTCTCGAATTTTAACAATGATTAATCTCCATTTAGAAATTGATATAAAAACTTTGCCCATTGAAGATGCAAAGAAAAAGATTGATGGTATGAATCAGGTTGCAAACCATTTTTTCCGTATTAAGTCTTATAAGGAATGTAAGTATTGCTCTGAAAATGCTATGGAAATGGCTGTGATAGTTGACTATCGTAAGGGTATTGCACTTGCAAAATTTATACAGGGAATATGCTATTCGAATCAATCTGATTTTGTAAGCGCCATACCGCTCATTGAAGAATCAGCAAAGATTTTTAATTCTTTGGGAGAGCTGAGAGGAGAAGCTGATGCGTATAAAGATGTGGGGTTTTGCTACTGGCATGCAGGTGATTATAAATCTCAGGTAGATTCATTCTTTAAGGCGTTATATATCTTCCGTCAGCTGGGTGATGAGAAAGGGGAAGCAGGTATTCTCAATAGTATAGGCAACTACTATATGGTCGTTTCAGAACATAATTTATCGTTGGAATATTACAGAATGTCTCTGACTCTCTCCCAGAAATATCAGGATATAACAATGTGCGTAATGATTTTGTTCAACATGGCAAGTGTTTACTCGAATATGCAGGAATACAATAAGTCGCTGAAATATTTTAATACTGCTCTTGAGTTTAATACAAAAATTGAGCAAAATTCTTTTTTTGAAATCCGTATTACAAATAGTATTGCGATGATTTATACTGAATTGAAACAATATGAAAAAGCCGAAAATATTTTTTTGAAATCGGAAGATTATTTTTTGAAGAAATTTAATGAAATCGACAGATGCGATGTGCTCATCAATATGGGACGTAACTATCGCATGATGGAAAAATTTAAAAGAGCGGAAGAAGTTTTTACTCAGGCAGCGGAGCTTTCTGAAAAGATTAATAATAAAGTGATGATGATAAATTCATACAGGGAATTCTCTAAATATTATTCGGACCGTAAAGATTTTAAAAACGCTCTTTTATATTATAGAAAATTTGTTATTCCTGAGTTTGAAAAGAATGAATCGCTGCAGGAAAATAATATACGTAAGCTGAATGTACTTCACAAAGTTGATATTACTAAAAAAGAAACTGAAGTCTTGTTTAAAAAGAATGAAGATTTGAAATCAGTAAATGCCGAACTGACAAAATTAAATAATGAAAAAAATTATTTTTTAAATCTTGCAGCTAATGATTTAAAAGTTCCTTTAGAGAAAA
>JBBRQV010000062.1:0-16994 GCA_038225955.1 Ignavibacteria bacterium
ACCTAAGTTTTTTTCTACAGGCTCAGGAGCGCTTTTACCAAACGAAGGATTTATTTCACTATGAATTTCCGTTACATCAATTAATCTGCTTATTGACTTCTGACCTGCGCCATACATACAATCGTAAATAACTTTCAGCTTAGCAGCATCGATTGCCTTTATATCAATTTTTTCTTTTAAATAATTTATATAGTAAGCATCGCCATCGAAGTACTCAACGATTCCTTCAGCTACTAAAGTCTCGAGATTTTTTTTAATTTCAACTTCACCAATATTTTTTAGTTCCGCTTCAATGTGAACTATTTCATCGGGACTCATAGAGCCGCCGAATTCATCTTTCAATTTATATCCGTTATACTTAGAAGGATTGTGTGAAGCAGTAATCATAATTCCGAATGCCAGATTCAAATCTCTTGAGAGAAGCGATACTGTCGGAGTTGTAACAAATTTATCCACAAGCTTTGTCTTGATGCCTTCGTTACCGAACACTTCTGCAACTGCAGCAGCAAATGCATCGGATTGGAATCTTGTATCGTAACCAATAATAATTCCGTTTTTTATCTTCGGATGATTTTTAAATGTTCTTGCCGTAGCTAATGCAGCTCTTCTTACATTGGCAAAAGTATATGTATCACCGATAATAGCTCTCCAGCCATCGGTACCGAATTTTATTGGTTCAGACATTATTTATTATTGTGGTGTGTTGATAAATATTTTGAATACTAATTTGTTCTGTGTGCACTAACCCATTCTTTCACATACTCTATCGTTTGAAAGGTAGGTGTACCCGGGGTAAATAACTGACCGACTCCTTTTTTTTTCAACTCTTCAATATCAGCTTCGGGAATAATTCCGCCGCCGAATAATAATACATCCGTCATTCCTTTTTCATCCATTAGTTTTTTTACCTTAGGGAAAATAGTCATATGCGCGCCGCTGAGAATACTAATACCAATCGCATCAGCATCTTCCTGCAAAGCAGCTTCTACAATTGTTTCCGGTGTTTGTCTTAGTCCCGTATAAATAACCTCAATCCCTGCATCTCTGAAAGCTGCTGCAATTACCTTAGCACCTCTATCATGACCGTCAAGTCCTACCTTGCCGATTACAACCCGTATTTTTTTACCCGATTTTTCCATAATCTAACAAATTATCATAATTATAGCTTTACTTCAAGGTATTTTGCATTCAAAATAGATTTTTACCTATTAGTAGTAATGGGTTAAGTTTAGTGGAATTATTAAAATATTTTGCCGAAATTATATATGAATTGAGAATGCAAAACTCATAATTTAGAATTGGAAATGGGAGTTCTTATTTTGCAGAAAAACCCGACCATTTCCCGACCTTACTCAATTAACAATTAGTAATTATCAATTAATAGAATTGGATTTTTAAAAATTTCCTACTTCTTGTAAAAATCCTATTTGATTAGCAGCAAAATAGAAAAATGGCAAATAATTAATTGCCACGGCTTAAAAGCAGTGGCAATTCTGCATGAAATAAAATCCGACCGAAACCCGACTATTCATTACCGCAAAAATGAAAATGCGAAATATTAGTATTACTGGAATTCGTAATTTGAAACTCGTAAGTAAAGTGAATACCCGACCATTTTCCGACCATTAAGGACTACCTGACAGGATTAAAAAATCTCTGTTTTGAGGGGGAAGGTCAAAATCCGACCATTTCCCGACCTGTTCTTAAACCTTTTACGGTTTATAGTGTCTTATATTCAGAAACCAAGAAAATTTTCTTGCATTTTATTAAACCAAAAACAAACTATATGAAAACTATTAACATTAAACGCTACCTGAATCTTTTTGCTCTAGCATTTTTTGCTCTACTTATAATTAACATTACCGGCTGTAATAAAAACGATGAAGTTACTTCCGCGGGAACAATTACTGACGACGAATACTTAAAGGGTGAGGCAGTACAATCAACTGACGGCTCTAATAATGATGATAATGAAATTTTAGGAACTCAGACATCTGATTTTGAAGACGGCGGTGCGGTTTTCAATAATGACAATACCGCGTTAACAGGTTACGATTCTTTAAAGTTTTACGGAAGAAGAATTACAAGTGTAACAGTCACAACAACATTCACAACTAATACCGATTCAATGAAATCGTTAATGGTAAAGAGGGCAATTTCAGGAAATTTTATTGTTAAAGGCTACATCGGAGGAGTTTTGGACTCGATTTCAAAACCTTATACTGAAGAGCAATACAGGACGGCAACGTTCAAACGTGTTGCCAATACAAACTTCCCAAGAAGAAACTGGAGATTGTATCAGGTATCTGCAGTTGACGGTCAAACCACTGCTCCACAACAAGGAAAGTCAAATATTACAATGAGTAAGATTGAAATTTATACTAACGGTACTCTATTCGCAACGCTTACCGGTCCTGATTTTACACAGAATGTTTTCACTACAAGATATTTCAACGGCTCTGGAATTATCAGTATTCCGCGTAACAGTACTGTGAACGTTAAAGTTTATGCAACCAGTAATCAGTCTGATACGGATATAGTTGCATTCCATTGGGCAAGAAATACTTTCGGATTCCACCGTATTCCATTCACGATGACATCGCAAATTGTTAACGGTTCGAATTTTGACAGAGTATATGAAAAGACATTCACAGTTTATGGCAATCACAGATTCGGTGTCTTCAATAGTTATATTAGCGCAAATACAAAACAATCTATTTGGAGTAACAGTACGTCGGTATTCTCATCCACTTACATGGGACTTCCATACAGAACTTCATTTTAATAACTGAATGGATATAGAAAATGGCACTGCCCTTCAGGGGGCAGTGTCTAATTTTGAAGCATTTCAACATCGAAAAGAATTTCCTATTTTCAGTAAACAAAAAAATGTATTGGCTGGCGACTTGACAAATATCGATTCCGATGATTTAGAGATTATTGAGAGTTTTAAAAAAGGTAATGAACAGGCATTTAATACTCTGGTTAATAAGTATCAGAAAAAGATTTACTGGATAGTAAGAAAGATGGTTCTTGACCACGATGAAGCGAACGATATCACACAGGATATTTTTATTAAGATTTACAGTTCTTTGCACGACTTTCGGGGTGATTCAAAATTCTTCACCTACATTTATAAAATAAGTGTTAATTTTTGCCTGAACCATATAAGCAAAAAAAAGAGAACTACTAATAAGCAGGTAGATATTGAAGATGAAACATTAGAAATTAAAAGCGAAGACCTGGCTACGGATGAACACTTTGACGAAAAGAGAAAAGCCAAGCTTTTAAAAGAAGCTATTGAATCTCTTGAAGGTCAGCAAAGAGTAGTGTTTAACATGAGATTTTATGATAACTTAAGCTATGAAGAGATTGCAGCGCAAATGAATAAATCTGTAGGCGGTATGAAGGCGAATTATTTTCACGCCGTAAAAAAAATTGAAACTTACATTAAAAGCAAAAAAGATATTAAAGAAATTTTTACTTGTTAATTATAAACAACCGCTATGGAAACCAATAATTTTGATGAACTGATGTATAGTCTTCCGGACTATATTACCGGCGAATTAAATGATGATGATGTAAAGGCAAAGATTGAAGCCAAGCTTCTCGCAGACTCCTCTTTCAGGGAAGAATACGATTCATTGAAAGCAACAATGAATTTCTTGACAGAAACTGAATTAGAGTCCCCTTCTGAAGTTTACTTTGCAAACTTGCAGGCAAGTATTCTTTCTAAAGTACATGCTAAGAAAGAAAAAAGAAATGAAAGCTTTTTAGTAAGGCTTGCAGGCTATTGGAAAGTTTTTGTCCCTGCGCTTACAGTATGTGTAGTAATCGTAATTTACTCCAGAAGCATTAACACACCTACGCTATCTGTAATGGAAGAAAAAATTCAGATACCGGCGATAGTAGATAATGGCAATAAAAAAACTTCCCCAAATACAATTGATAGTGTAGTCCCAACGGAAACTCCTGTTCAGGAAAGCAATGGAACTCCTGACGGCTCTAATATGATTCTTAAAAAGAATAAAAAAGGTGAAATAAATTCTTCAGTAGAAAAAATATCTACGGATGAAAATTCTACACTCAACGACGATGCTGATGGAAGCACAATTTTTGGAAAAGATGACGACACACAAACTCAGGACGAATATGATAATCTCTCACCGGATGATCAGTTAGATATTTTAAACAGTTTGAAAGAGAAAAAAATATAAATTTACTCCTATGAAAAATATAGTACTATTATTATCGGTTATTCTTATTTCATTTTCTTCCTTACAGGCTCAGCCTAAGAAGATTACGGACGAACTGAAACAGATAAGGAAGCAGAAATACCTTGAGAGTGTTTCAGTAGATGATGCTACAGCAGATAAGTACTTTGAAGTTTACGATGAGAATTTTGGAGCCATCATGAAAATGAATAAGCAAAAGAAAGACAACATGGAATACATTGAGAAGAACATAGATGCTTCTGATGTATCAACAAAGCTCGATGAAATTCTTGATCTTGATGCAAAAATTTTGGAAAAAAAGAAAGATTTATATACGCAATTGAAAACATTACTTTCACCAAAGCAACTCGCTCAATCAGTAATATTTCAGCTCAAGTTCAATAAAGAACTAAGAAAACAAATAGATAAAAAGAAGAGCAGACACCCTGACGAAAGATAAGTTACATTCGTCATCTGCAATACTGTTCCATTGCATCTTTTGCTTCTTTAAGACCGAAATTCATTGCCTCCTGAAAATCAAGACAGGCTTTTTCATTTTTGCCCACGCCAAGGTACGCAATACCTCTGGCGTAAAAGGCATCAGCATAATTAAATTTTTGCCTGATGCAGGTTGAATAGTCCTTTATTGCTTCAATAAATTTTTTAGTTGCAAGATACACTGTACCTCTTCCGTGATAAGCTTTGTAATAAGTGGTATCCATTTCAATTGCCGTATTAAAACTTGTCATAGCTGAATCCATCTGTCCCTGCTTGATAAAATAATTTCCCCTGTTATAAAATTGCTCAGGTGATTGCGCAAAACTGACCTTACAAATTGCTAAAAGTAAAACTGCAAACAATATTATTTTCATTGGTGAATTAATTTATTTTGCCAAAATCATTTTTTGAGTTAACGTTCTCTCATTTGTTTCTAACGAATAGAAGTATATTCCTGTTCCCAGTTCATGCAAGTCAACTTTAATATTATAGTCACCCTGATTAAAAAATCCTTCTTGTAATACTTTGATAAGTTTGCCTGCCACATCGTAGAGAGATAATTTAATCTCCGTATACTTATCCAGTGAGAAAGTTATGTTAGTAGAAGGATTAAACGGATTAGGATAATTTTGATTTAATCTGAACGAAGGATTTGCAATGATAGAATTATTATTGACTGAAATTATTTCAGATAAATTTCTTTTATAACAAAATGCATTATCAGTACCGCAGTAAGCTGTTCCAGTACCTAAAGAAACTGCTCTGATTATTTGGTCTAACAGACCTGTATTAAATTGTATCCAATTTGCCCCATTATCAAAACTTGCAAAAATACCCGCTTGAGTTCCTGCAATTACTTTATTTCCTACAGAGACCAAGCCTCCATTAATTGTTGTATTAAAAAGACCATTATTTACCTGAACCCAGCTCAGGCCATTATTTGTAGATTTAAAAACACCCGCTCCATATGTTCCACAATAAATATTTTCCCCAGTGAATGTCATAGTTGGCACATATTGATTTATTAGACCATTGTTGACTGCACTCCATGATGTTCCTTGGTTTGTAGATTTATATATTCCTCCCCCACTAGTTCCTGCGTATAAATCTGTACCCTTAGCCAATAAACTTATCACTGTTAAATTTTCAAGACCTGTGTTTGATTGTGTCCACAAAGTACCAGGTCCATTGCTAATAAATACTCCACCACCGACTGTTGCAGCATAAAGTTTTGTACCTATAATTGCAAAACTAGAAATACTAAAATATGTTAAACCATTATTCGTAGGTAACCAATCACTACTAATAGTTAAATCATTATAAAAAATACCTGCGTTTGAACCAATAACGATATTTGTTCCATATTGAATCATAGCATATATTCCGTTGTCAATTAAACCTGCTCCTGAGTTTACCCATGTAAGTCCTTCATTAGTTGTATAATTAAATTTGTTGTTTGCAGTACCAACGTAAACTTTCCCGGGAATACTTAGAATACATCTAACTTGTGAACCGTTTTGACCATTCATTGAAGCCCACTGGGCAAATCCCTTGGAGTATAATAAAGAAACAAATAAAATTATAACTATGTATTGTATTTTTTTTATCACTTAACAATAGGGGTTATTTGTATAAAAATAACTTTTTTATTTTATTAAATGAATTGAAATCATAATACTGGTAAGAAACTTTTTTGTTTCAGGTTTTATGCATATTTTAGAAAAAATTTTATCGTGCAGGAAATAACAGTATACATAAAAACATTTATAGCTGTTTTCGTTTTAGTAAATCCATTGGAAGGCATTCCGCTTTTCCTGAGTGAAACTCAAAACGTACCTAAGGAAAAAAGATTAGCGATTGCAAGAAAGGCATCAATAGGTGTTACTATTATTCTACTCTTTGCACTTTTCATTGGTAAATTCGTTCTTGAATTATTCGGAATTGATTTAGCTGCTTTCCAACTTTCAGGCGGAATAATAATTTTTATTATCGCGCTTAAAATGGTTTTAACAAGTGATGATACTTCAAAAGATTCCGGAGAAAGTAATCAGCCCGCAAAAGATCCGGATAGCATTGCCATCGTTCCATTGGCAATTCCACTCCTCGCAGGACCCGGGCCAATTTCAACAATGATTTTATACGGAAGTATGGGAACAGGAATCACACACTATGCAGTTCTTACAGGGATAATTCTGGCAGTTGGCATCGCAACTTGGTTCTCGCTTAAAGCTGCAGCCCCCATGTCTACATTTTTACATCAGTCAGGAGTAAATGTTCTTACAAAAATTTCGGGACTTCTTGTTGCTGCTATCGCCGCCGAAATGGCATTAACCGGATTGATGAAACTCCTCCCTAAATTACATCTTAATTAATGCGAACGATTTTAATTTTTATTATAGCTCTTTTCATTTCAGGATGCGGGAAAGATGAACGGATTACAAAAAAACCTGAACAGCAAAAAGATTCTGCAAATACTGAAGTTATCACAAAGACTCCTTCCCCTCCGAAAGAAAATTTAATTTCTATTATTGCAGTCGGTGATATGATGATGGGCTCAAACTATCCTACCAATGCTTCTCTTCCACCTAACGACGGTAAAGATATTTTAAGCGGAGTGAGTGACGTTTTACAAAACGCCGATATTTCATTGGGAAATCTTGAAGGTACTTTGTTAAACTCAGGAGGGAAAGCCAAAGATTGCGGTGAGCATTGCCATGCATTCAGAATGCCGGAACACTACGCACAATATCTAAAAGATGCCGGCTTTGATTACATGAATATTGCAAATAATCACAGCGGAGATTTTGGGATTATCGGGAGAGAATCAACTATGAATACATTAGAGAAATATGGTATCAAATACGCGGGACTTGAAGTTGCGAAGACAAGTATCATTGAAGTCAATAAAATAAAAATCGGTTTTGCAGGATTTGCGCCTAATTGGGGAACGTGTGAGTTAAATAATTTACCAGCCGCAAGAGAACTTGTAAAGGAATTGAAAAAGAAATGTGACATAGTTGTTGTTTGCTTTCATGGGGGAGCAGAAGGCACGGGCGCGCAGAGAGTACGAAACGAAACCGAATATTACCTCGGAGAAAAAAGAGGCAACGTAGTTGAGTTTGCACACGGAGTAATTGAAGCCGGAGCAGATGTAGTTCTCGGCAGCGGTCCGCATGTTGCACGCGCAATGGAATTATACGAAGGGAAAATAATCGCATATAGTCTAGGGAATTTTTGTACCTATGGAAAATTCGGTTTGGCAGGAGTTCTAGGCTTAGCTCCTATTCTAAAAGTATATGTTGATGCAAAAGGAAATTTTGTAAAAGGAGAAATTACTTCTATAAAGCAAAAAGGCAGAGGGATTCCTGAACTGGATGACGAAAATAAATCTGCGCAGTTGATTTCAAAGCTCACACAGATGGATTTTCCCAATACAAAAATAAATATTGATAGCGAAGGTATTATTTCATTAGATAAATGAAACAGATTCCAAAATTTCTCGTTATGTAATGTATTAATTAATTTTTCTTAATTCATATTACATTGTACAATACATTGGATAACACAAGAGAAAAAATAGTAAATGCCCTCGTAAAGTTGTACGAACCAATTGAAGAAGTTTATGCTGTCTGGGAAAATGGTTCAATTGCCTTTAACAGACTTGATGAATACAGCGATATAGATATGGCGGTTGAATGTGATAAAGAAATCATTCCCTCTTTGATCCAGCAGACTGAAAAAGTTCTTGAAGAAGTTGTAGGGATAGATTTACGCTATGAGATAAAGCAGAATCCTTTTGCAGGTATGGACCAGGTATTTTACAAATTCAAAAATACTTCACCATTTCTTCTATTAGACATAGGATTTTTAAGACACGGAGAACCCAAAGAAAGTTTTATCCAGCCCGAAATTCACGGAGAAGTAAAAGTCCATTTTGATAAAATCGGTATTACGGAGATGAAAGAGCTTGAGAAAGGTAAGTGGGATAAAAAAATGGAAGAGCGTGTAAAGAGAATTAAAGAGAGACATGAGATGTTCAAAGTAATGCCTTTGAAAGAATTGCCTCGCGGTAATTATGCCGATGCATTTGCATTCTACTACGGATTTTATATAAACACTTTGATAGAATTATTAAGGATTAAGTACAAGCCTTACCGATATAACTTTGGAATAAGATATACAAATTTTGATTTGCCGCCGGAAGTGTTTAAAGAAATAGAACCCTTAGTTTTTGTAAAAGATGCTGAAGACCTGAAAGAAAAAATAACCAAAGCGGGTAATATGATTGAAGAACTACTGAAATAATTTTATTCTTCCATAATTTTACGCGATAAATATAATTCAGCGGCAACAAAAATCAGGGCAAGGATTAAAAAATATTTCCAAAGCTCTATCCCAAACTTTGCTTCTTTGATAGATTCTTTCACCTGATTTATGTCGTTAATAACTTTAACATTTTTAAAGTTACTCTTAAAGAATTTTTCAATCTCTTTCGCGTCTTCTTTGGATAAGTTACTTTCAGAAGAATTAAAATTAATTGCAAAGTTGTAGTTGTTATTTTTTGCAGAATCTTTCAAAGAATAAATCCCTGCTTCAGAAGAAAAATTACTATATGGTAATGCAACATACGACGAAGTTATTGCCGGTGTGTAGTTGATTTTATTATTAACCGGATTAACAGCCGAATTAATTCTATAAGATTCATTTAAGCTCACAACATTATTTTTTCCCACAGTATAAGGTGTTTGATTAACATTACCCTGCGAGTAGAAAATACTTCTTACAATCAACGGCACGAATATACTTTTCAAAGGGAAATCTGACATTTTATCGCTTGCAGCTACAGCGCTTAAAAACATTCTCCCCTGTCCAATATTGTTTTCGATCAGAAACGGTTTGTTATTGGAGAGTTCAATTAACGTCACATCTTTTTCACCGGGAGATATTGCATAGAAGCTTTTCAATTCGGGAGAATCCAGAATAAATTTATCCGAAGTAAAATTTAATTTTTCATTCTTGAAAATTCCCGCAAGCAACGGATGCTCAAAATTTACTCTGCTAATCTTAATAGATTTGTTTATTTCGACATAAGTGTTAAGATTTAAAATCTTAGCCGAGTTTAATTTCGTGAATAATGAGTTATAAGAATTTAAATCTGCACTTTGTGAAGGGGAAATATACGCTGTCCCTCCACTAGAAATATAATTTGAAAGTTCTTCAACTTCATTATTACTAAATTTATCAACCCCCGATAGAAAAACAATATTGAAATCTGAAAACTTTGAAGGTAATGAACTTAACTCACTCACATCAAAAATATTGTTTCTACTCTTTACAGAGTCAGATAATAAAGAGGATGCAGATTCAATTGCCAGTTTAATAAACTTAGTGTCATTCCCTATCAATGCGATTTTATATTTTTCAGGAATGTAAAAAGAAAAATAAATTCTATTATCGTATTTTATTTCGTCATCCTGCGCGTTATCAAGGACAAGCTCTATCATACCGGAATTGTTTCCCGGTTTTTCTGCTTTGAAATTTAAATTAATTTTTTTGTTCTCAGATGATTGTAAGTCTACTACTTGCTCTCCCTTTAAAACAAAATTAGAATCGTTACCTCTGCTGTAAATATTAATTCGTTTATTCGTAAGCCCGTATTTCGAAAAATTATGAACGTTTATGCTTAACTTTACATCTCTACCCTGCTCAATTAAAGCAGACTCAATCTTAAAATCCTCCAATGAAATATTATTCACTTCCCTCTTCCCGATATTAACAGCAAATAAAGAAAAATCACTTGGATTATTTATATTAGATGCATCTTCGAAATTTGTTTTTTGGAAATCCGAAACAACATAGATATTCTTATTGAGTGAAGCCAATTTATTCAACAAGCTTTTTGAGAAATCCAATCCCTGAGAGATATTAAAATCTTTCAAGGAAATTGAAATACTTTTAATTGAGTCTTTATAATTTGACTGCGTATTAGTCCAATACTTTGGAGAGGATTTCCCCAGCTCCGACGAAGCAATAATTGTAATTTCATCTGAAGGATTAAGCGCGGAAATAATATCATATGCAGCGACTTTCGCTTGTTCAAGATAATCTCCATAAGCATCTTTAGCAGACATACTGAAAGAGTTATCAATAATTATAATTGAAGCGCTTGATGTTGAACTATCTCCTGCAACTCCTTTAAAAACAGGATTTGCAAATGCAAGTACAAGAAAAGCTATAACTAAAATTCTGAAGAGAAGTAAAAGAAGCTGTTTAAGCTTAATCCTTTTCATCTTAGATTTTTGCAGCTCCTTCAGAAACATTAACGTGCTAAACTCAACTTTCTTTAACTTGCGTAAATTAAAAAAATGGATAATTATCGGGATTGAAATCGCAAAAAGGGCAAAAAGTATCGATGGATTAAGGAATGTCATTCAGCAATAAAGGCTATAGTATTTGTATTTAAAAAGTTGTTATTATTAACAATATTTTGGAGCAATATTTTACACAAACATTTGGTAATCTTATAACAATTTAATGCAGGCAGTTATATTTTTAAATGGCAGATTACCAAGTACAAAAATCATAAAAAAATTCGTTCATAAAAATACTTTAATTATTGCTGCCGATGGCGGAGCAAATCAAATTAAAGAAATTAAAATCAGAGTTCACGTCATAATCGGTGATATGGATTCCCTTCATGATAAAAATATCTCATACTATAAACGTATGAAGACTGAATTTATAAAAGTAGAAGACCAGGATTCAACCGATTTTGAGAAAGCATTAAACTACTGCCTCAAGAAAAAGATAAAAGATATTACTGTCTTCGGTGCAACTGGAATGAGACCTGACCATACATTAAATAATTTCAGCATCTTAAAAAGATTTTATAAAAAAAGTAATATAGTACTCATTACAGAAGACTTCGCTGTGTTTTATCTTCCTAAACGTTTCTCTTTTAACTACCAAATCGGAGAAACAGTTTCATTAATGCCAATGCCAATAGCCACAGAAATAAAAACTAAAGGATTGGAATTTCCACTGGATAAAGAAACACTAGAGTTTGGTAAGCGAGAGGGAGCGCTCAATAAATCTAATTCGGATAAAGTAAGTATAAGTTTCAAAGAGGGCGATTTGTTAATTTTCAGGAAACATTTTCTTGCATAATTATTTCAAATAATTGAGAGTTTCATTTTCCATATACGATTACGCAGTTATAATAATATACTTTGCTATTTCTATAATTATAGGGCTGCGGGTAAAAGCCACTGATAAAACTAACGAAGGTTATCTTGTAGCAAGCAGAAGAATTACTCTGCCTGCTTTTGTTGCAACATTAGTTGCAACTTTCTATGGAGGAATCTTAGGGGTTGGTGAGTTTACTTATAATTACGGGTTCTCTAGCTGGATAATGAATGCCCTCCCTTATTATTTTTTTATTACAATCTTTGCATTTTTTCTCGCAAAAAAAATAAGAAAGAGTTCATTATATACAATACCCGACAAGCTACAATTAATCTATGGGAAAAAAGTAAGCATAGCCGGAGCGCTATTAGTCTTCCTGCTTGTGACTCCTGCGCCGTATTTATTAATGCTTGGAATTATTGTACAACTGATAACAGGATGGTCTATTCAGGTTTCTATTTTTATCTGCCTGCTGCTTTCTATTGTATATTTATTTAAAGGCGGGTTGAAGGCTGATGTTAACGTGAATATTTTTGAGTTCGTAATGATGTATGTCGGCTTTGCAATTATACTCCCTTTTTGTTTTATGAAAATCGGCGGGTTCAGTGTGCTCGCAGATAAATTACCTCCTGAGCATTTGACTCTCACCGGAGGAAATTCTTTATCTTATATTTTAGTTTGGTTTTTAATCGGCTCGTGGTCATTAGTTGACCCGACTTTTCACCAGAGATGTTATGCAGCAGAGACCCAATCTACTGCAAAGAAAGGTGTATTGATTTCCCTACTGTTCTGGTTCATTTTTGACTTTCTTACAATTACAGTCGGGCTTTATGCAAAAGTATTTTTACCCGATTTAAAAGAGGCACCTATGGCTTACCCTGTTTTAGCAGATTCAATTTTACCTATTATTGTAAAGGGAGTATTTTTCACAGGAATGATTGCAACAGTGATGTCAACATTGCACTCCTATATTTTTGTTTCGGCGACTACGTTCGGCAATGATATTGTATCAAGAATAAAAAATCAAAAAGATGAGTTGAACAAATATTCAAAGGTGGGAATAATTATTACCGGGGTAATTTCAATAATAATTTCGTTGTACTTTCCATCAGTAGTGCAGATCTGGTATTTGATCGGAACTTTATGCATTCCACCGTTATTAATAAGTATAATCACTTCATATTTTGAAAAACTACAGGTGAAATCATTTTACATTTTTTCTTCAATGCTAGCTTCGTTTATAATTTCGCTGACATCCTTTTTAGTCGGTCAATACAACATGGCAGATGGAAATCCGATTTATCCTCTTGGTTTTGAACCCATGTATCCCGGTTTAATTGCAGGGTTAGGAATTTACTTTATAGGACTTATTGATAAAAATTTAAACAAAGCAAAAGTATAAGATTTGAAAATAGAATTGATGAAAATATTGAATAAGAAAAATTTGATTTGGAGAGTTTCCATTATTATACTACTGTTAAATTTACCCGCGATTGTTTTCCCTCAGGATGTACAGCTATCTGATACTGTAAAATTAGATTACAAAATTAAGGAGTCCTTAGACACAAATCTCTTCAATGTATTTCCTCAAAAAGTAAATAAAACAAAAGTCGGATTAGTACTCAGCGGCGGCGGCGCGCGAGGTGTCTCACAGTTAGGTGTACTTAGTGTTCTTGATGATTACAACATTGAAGTTGACCATATAACAGGTACCAGCATTGGAGGTGTTACGGGTGGATTGTATGCTACAGGTTATGCTCCGAAAGATATAAAGGAAATTTTTAAAAATATAGACTGGGTTACGACTCTAAGCCTTAACGATAAGTATCAAAGACAGTATTTATTCTTAGATCAGAAATCCATTCAGGATAAAAGTCTTATTTCTATTTCTATAGATGGGTTTGCTCCGACGCTGCCATCATCTCTATCTTCCGGGCAAAAACTTACTGAATTAATTAACATACTTATGCTGAATGCTAAGTATCACCCAAGAAAAAACTTTAATGATTTAAAAATTCCTTTGGCAGTAGTTGCAACGGATTTTGATAAAGGTGAGAAGGTAGTTTTAACAGAGGGAAATTTAAGCGAAAGCATTAAAGCATCATTCACATTTCCTCTGCTGTATTCATCAATAAATATTGACGGAAGAAATTTAGTTGATGGAGGATTGACGGCGAATATTCCTGCAAGCGTTTCAAAAGAGCTTGGTTCGGATTACATTATCACGGTTAACTCTACTAGTCCGTTAAGAAAACGCGAAGAGATTACAAATCCACTGTATACAGCGGATCATATTTTATCCATCACAATGAATCAGTTGAATAATGCGCAGCTGCAAAATTCTAATATTGTAATTACTCCGGAAATTTTAGGAACATCTACATTCGATTTTGATAAAATAGATTACTTATATCTGAAAGGAAGAGAAGCCGCCCAGCAGCAAATTCAAAAAATAATTGACGGTATAGATTCAGCCGAAGTTTCTTCATCTAAATATTTCAATAATTTTTTAATTAATGCTAGTTCAAAACTTACTGTTATAGGTGAAGCTCCTTCGCATTTTAATTTTGTGCCTATAACAAATAATTTTAAAGACAGTAAATTTATCCGTTATACGGAGATTGAGCAAAAATTAAAACAGCTTTACAAAACAGGATATTTCAATAAAGTTGAAGCGCAGGTAACAGGTACTACTAATGGACCTTCGATTAATTTTATAGCTGAATCAAACGAGGTTCTTGAAAATGTTGTCTCAAACAGTAGTTATCCTTCTGTTACAAACCTCATAGATAGTTTTAGAGTTGAAAATAGAAACTCTGTTTTAAATTTAAATCAATGCTTTAAGTTTTATGAAAGCTTATTGCAGAAACTAAGGGATAATGAGTTAAGCCTTGTTGAGATTGAAAAATTTTATTTCAACCATACAAATAAAACTCTGGAGATCTATTTCTCCGATGGAAAAATTAACAACCTTAAAATTTCCGGCAATATTAAATCTAATGACAATTTGATTTTAAGAGAACTTTCATTTGATAATGCAGATGTCGTAAAAAAGGAAAACCTTGAAAACTCTTTAAAAAATATCATAGGTACAAATTTATTCAGACAGGTCAGCTTTGATTTTGATTTTGAAAAAAAGAAATACCAGCCCGACTTAAACATAAGAGTGATAGAAAGAAGCGCGCGAAATATTCGTATATCCGGGAGAGTAGATAACGAAAGAAATCTACAGGGATTTATTGATATAAGAGATGAAAATTTATTCGGAACCGGTTTAGAAACAGGTGCATTTTTTGCAGGTGGATTGCGAAACCAATATTTTGAATTTGAATTTAAATCAAACCAATTGTTCAAGTCTCCCTTTACGTATGATTTATCTTATTACACAGGGTTTAAAAATATCTATGAATATGAAATTGACATAGATAACGATAATGACAAATACTCCCGAACACAAATTGGCGAATACAAAAATAAAAGAGTGGGTTATAGTCTTCTGGCCGGTTTACAGGCAGAAAAATATGGAACCATCTATGGGAAAATAAGTTTTGAATACTTAGCTACTCAGAATATTTCCCCTGAAACTTCATTAAGAGAAGATAATACTATTAAATTTAAATTTGGCGGGGATTTTGATACCAGGGATATAATCCCTTACTCTATGAGCGGCTCACTGGTAAATTTTTATTATGAAACATCTCAATCACGTTTAGGCGCAGATATCAGTTACTCAAAACTTTTTTTAAAGTATGAGCAATATTTTTCTTTCGGAAAGCTACATACAATAAGACCCAGGTTTATTTTTGGTTCAAGCGATAGAACTACACCCCTCACGGAATTTTTCTCTTTAGGAGGTGAAGATTCATTTTTTGGAATGGTTGAAGATGAAGCAACAGGCAGACAGATTCTTCATCTCTCAGCCGAGTACAGATTTAAGGTGCCCTATAAATTATTTTTCGATACTTATGTTAAAGCAAGATACGATTTAGGACGCGTTTGGGATAATACTACAGATATCAAGTTCAAAGATTTAAGGCATGGTATAGGAGCTTCGATTTGCTTTGATACTCCTGTCGGAGAATCAAGTTTTTCGGTCGGAAAAACATTTCTTATTCAAAAAGGATTAAGGAAAGATTCTTTTATTTTCGGACCATATACATATTATTTTTCCTTAGGCTATAAATTCTAACTTTTCATATTTTTCCCCCTCTAATATTGAAGTTCTTTTTATAACTTAAATAGTTAATTTTCGTATTAACTACAAAACTTCGCTAACTAATTGATGCTCTCCGGTAAAATTTCTGAAAATACCGTAAGAACTGCTCTGATATTAATTACAACTTATTTTGTATTAGTATTCGGCGCAATCATTCTTAATGTTTACTTGAATCCTATAGGTATAGATGATTCCGTAAAATCGTATGCTCAGGATGGGAAAAATGCCGGCATGTTTTATTTTTACAAAGTTGATAAAGGCGGAGTCAGTGACCAGGCAGGAATAAAAGTCGGAGATGTTTTAGTTGCTATCAACGGCGAAAAAATTATTTCTCCTCTTCAAGATCAGTACATTCTTAACAAACTGAAAGCAAATGAAATAGCTGAGTACACCGTACTCAGAAATGACCAGGAGATAAAGACAAATGTTAAAGTCAGGAAATATTTTCATCTTCTTTTTTACATCTTTTCACTGTTAGGGTTTATTTTTCTAGTTATAGGATTTTTAGTAGGGTACTCGACTCCCAAAGAAAAAACGTCACTGCTTTTTTATTCGCTCGGCATGAGTTGCTCGCTTGGATTTATGATTTACGGTGGAGCGCAGCTTTACTTTCAGACAACTTCATTTCTCTTCTATAATTGCTTTTTCTTTTCATTACTCTTTCTGCCTATATTCGTACATTTTTTTGCAAGTTATCCGATTGAATATAAATCGAAATTCAGGAAATTATTATTAATTTTAAATTATCTTTTTATCTTTGGTTTACAGATAGCATTAAATTTTAATTATATATATGATGTAATACATTTACCTGTAGTTTTTTATCAATTCATTCAATACATCAATCTTGTTTACATAATTGCCGCCCTGCTTTTCTTTAT
>JBBRQV010000063.1:0-16960 GCA_038225955.1 Ignavibacteria bacterium
CTGTTGGTAAACTTCAAATTAGCAAAGAGGACGAACATCTATTTGGCTGTACACAGACGGAACCAGTTTTATCAAAATTCACGTTCTAAGGCATCCCCTGAATATCAAACCTATAAAATTGTTACATCTGTATTAGATGAGCTTAAGAAGAAAGGATTTGTTACCAAACAACCTGCAATCGCACACGCACACTTAACAACTTACAAGCCGATAGGAAATTTAAAGCTTGAAGTGAAGAAAGTACAGAATAAAGACATTATTACCAGTAGACCCGGAACATTTGTAATTATCCACATAAAAAATAGTAAGGGAAAAACTGTAGATAAAAAATTTAATCCCACATACTTTTCAAAAAAAATAAATAAGGAGCTTTCATCTTATAATGACCTACGAGAAAAGAAAGAAATATCATTTGGAAGCTTGTCTAATGCTTTATTACAAACTCCAAAAAATTTATCGTTCATAATACAGCATTCAATTGATGACATAAAAACAATTAAATCGATAAATGGTAAATATAAAATCGTGTTAAGGAATTCTTACTTGGTTAGAATATACAACGACACGTTAAAAAAATCAGGTAGATTCTATAGAGGTATCGAATCGAATATGCCAAGCGAACTTAGAAAAGAAATCTACATAGACGGAAGACCTACTGTAGAACTAGATTACAGTGCTCACCACCCAAGAATGCTATATCACATGCGAAAGATAGAACCCAATGCAACATATACAAATTTTGATCCATATAATGCAGAACCAAACAATCCTCATAAAAGAAATGCATATAAACCAACTTTCATGATTTGTGCAAACAACACGGATAGAACATCGGCATTAAAAGCTTTATGGAAGGAAATAAATTGTTCAATTGAACTTAAAAATTTGCTTCCTGATAACAGCAATGCGACAAGAAATTTACTGATTGATAATTTAATCAGCCATAATCCGGGAATCAAAGACGACTTGTTTAAAAAGAAATGCTACATATTAATGAATAAAGATTCAGAAATTGCCCATAATATATTGATGCATTTTGCTAAGCTTAAGATACTTGTTTTATGTGTGCACGATTCATTTATAATTGATAAGCTCTTCGAAAAGGATTTGAATCAAGTAATGATAGATGAATATGAAAAGGTATTCCCTGGATTTTATCCAATCATAAAATAATAGATATATGTTTTAAAGCTTCAGGTACAAAAAAATATTGTCTAATAGGATTGCTGTAGGAATATGAAAGAAAGTATAGAGAGAGTTTTTTTAATAATTACCAATAACATTTACAATCACTCTCCTATAATTCTTAAGTAAGCCATAACACATTAACTAAGAGGTAGAACCCTATTAAGGGACACTTATCTAATTATTACAACCGATATTTTTACTAACTATCATATAAATAGAATGGTTACAGCTCTATTGAAAACAGCCTGATAAATTGCTTGTTTAATGCTGCATTTTCTAATTTTTGTCCACGATTTCGGACAAAAAATTGGTGGGTTAAATACTAAATAAAAACTACTAAAACAGTCTTTTAATGTCCTTATAACTCAATTAGAAGCTCTAAGATGAACGAATTTGCAAGGGACTAATATTGGCAAGGTTATTTCTTGACTACATTTAATGACAGCTATTACATTTTCATTTTCTATTTTTACCTACAAAAATAAATTAAAGAATGTTACATTGGAGGAAATAAAAAAATAATTATAGAATAATAAATAATATTAACATATAAATTTTTAACGTAGCTTTTGCTATAGTTCTCTCGCGAAAACTGGTAATTTTTATTAAGAAAGACTAAGCATTAGGTGCGCTCAAGAGCGCACTTTCTGTTTATATTTTTCTTAATACGCATACCAGTGCGTCGCGAGGGAGTATAACTTAAGGTTGCGCTCTTTTTTTAACCTCAAAAAACAATAATGAAAAAAAATATCTGGTTTATAATGTCGGGTGTATTAGTTCTCATAATAGCAGCAGTTGTTTTGCCAAACTTATTAAATAAAAAAGATTCTACAAATACAAATTATTCACAGAATAATTATTCGATTCAAGATGAGAAAAAATCAGCAGAGTTTTCTGAAATGCGGGCAAAAAGAAGTAACCAACTATACGATAAGTATGAAAAATTGATTAAGCAGAATAGAAGAAATCCACTTAAAGCAATTCAATTATTAGAAGATGATGGTTTTCATTTATCTTTGACTACTAATGAAGGCAACGCGATAATGTATGATTATATTAAAAATATTGACGGTTTTGAAATTGAGGCGGGATATCTTGATTCACCAAATCCGGGATACAGTGAAGTTGTGTTAGTAAAGGTTAAGGACACAGAAATTAAATAAAGGTTTTATACCTTATAAATACTACTGATATTCACACTTGAAAAGCAATTTATTCTATAATATAAAACATAATAAAATATAAATATGAAAACCCTAATTTCTTTGTTTTTAGTAATTTCTTTAGTGTGCTTAGTATCTTGTAAATCGAATAGTAAGTCAGATACATCAAATACTGATAAAAAAGAAGCTAGTTCCTCAAATACTTCAAAAGATAAGTGGGGTGGAGATACAAAAGAAGAATTTATGAGCGACCGTTCGCAGATTCATACCTTTCAAGAAATGTTAAGGGAACTTGGCTATAAGGGCGAAGAGGTTTATAAATATGATAAAGTGCTTATGGAATGTTACTATGATGGTTCTACACAATACCTTGAAAAACTTTTCCCAAATGGTCCAGTTAGTGGTGTTAATCATAGATATTCTGATTTAGGTGCTTCGACATTTGATAAAATAATTACTCCTTGCCTAAATAAAATTAAGAAAAAATAAATTATTATCATTGTCCGAATAGTGAATATCTATAAATTCTATTTTATAAAAATTAATTAATACATAATGGGATTCTTAAATTTTTTCAAAAAAGATAATTCGATTTCAGGTTTTCTTTCAGGTAGACCATCAAGGCAAAGCCCCCCAAAAGATTCAGGATGGTATAGATTTTTTAATAAAGATTCTAAAAAATACGATTACACCGGAATATCAAATAATCTCAGTCGAAGGTTTAAAGAACATATTAAAGGTGGAAAATTTTTAGAGGATAAACATATTTTTGAATGGAAAGAAATTAGCAAAGGTGTTAAAAATCCGCTTGATAAACTTAGATTGAAAGAAATACAAAAAATTAAAAAGTATGTTCCCAC
Organism: Ignavibacteria bacterium; assembly: GCA_038225955.1. Lineage (GTDB taxonomy): Bacteria > Bacteroidota > Ignavibacteria > Tepidaquicellales > Tepidaquicellaceae > JAFDZO01. Next base: position 3,212 of record JBBRQV010000063.1, read on the forward strand.
TTTCAATGGCAACAAAGGCGGGGGCGGGAGAAAACCGAATGATCCTTCAGGATTTTTAATAGAATTCGGAGTTAAGTTGGTTAAAAATCTAGTAAAAAGTTTTTTAAAATAACAAAGAAATTGATGGTATAATAATTCTGAAAAGATTCTAATAAGAATTTTAATCTTTAAAAAAACTTGTTGTATAATATATATTCTTATTACTAAGCAATAATTCATTTAAACAAACTAACCACTGGTTAATAGGTGGGGATAAAAGTGGGGATGTTCTCAGACTTTTTGGACAGAAAAATGAAATTCGATTTAATTTTTTTATCCGTGGTAAACTACTTAATATTAGATATTTATCGAGTAATTAGTCGTGATACCAACATTGCATTTGTTGGTAATTTTACGTCTGAAAAGCCGTGTGTCGCCGGTTCAATTCCGGCCCTGTCCACAAAAGCGAAGTCTGAAAAGACTTCGCTTTTTTTATATCTGTTCCTTTCTGAATTTCAATTTCATACCATTCACATTAGATTCTTATATGCAAAAATATGTTTCCGTTATCGGCGGTATAAATCTTGACATCAAAGGAATTTCAAACATTACCGATGCCAAAGCCGATTCTAATATCGGTAAAACTCATTTCACTCCGGGTGGAGTTGCGCGCAACGTTGCCGAAAATTTATCCAGACTTAAGATTCCTACCAATCTTATAGGATGCATTGGCAATGACGATAACGGTCAGTTAATTTTAAAGAACGCCGAGCAAAATGGAATTAACACCGAGCATGTACTAATCTCTTCCGAAATAAATACTTCAGTTTATCTTTCAATATCCAATAAAGAAGGCAGTTTAGTTTCTGCTGTGAACGATATGAAGGATTCGCTTAATCTTGTTTCAGTTGATTACTTAAAAGAGAAAGCAGAGTTAATAAAAAATAGCAAAGTTATTTTTGCCGATACAAATCTGAATAAAGATGCTCTTCAATATATTATTACGATTGCAAACGAAAACAAAATTCCTGTATTCATTGATACAGTCTCCATTGAAAAATCTAATGTGATAAAAGATTTGACAGGAGAAATTAACTTCTTATCCCCTAACTTAAATGAGTTCAATAATCTTTTCGGTGAGTTTGATATGGATAGAATTACATGGAAAATGGATTCACCAATTTTTAAAAAATTCAAATCAATTATTCTCAAACGCGGTGAGAAAGGTATAGTGCTTATTAATATTGAGCAGCAAAAGATAAAATTATTTAGTCCGATGAAGATTGAAGTAGCTGAGCCTAACGGCGCAGGCGATGCATTCAATGCAGGATTTATCTACGGATTAATGTACGCCTACGATGAATATGATTCCATACAACTTGGTATCTGCGCAGCGTATTATGCTTTAATATCAACTCACTCAGTCTCCGAAAAACTAACAGAAGAAAATTTATTAAATTTATATAGACAAAAATCAAAAAATGAGTTTTAACAAATACTTACAAATATCTGAGGAAGTACAAACAGCTTTAAATGAAAACAAGCCAATCGTTGCGCTTGAATCCACCATTATATCCCATGGAATGCCGTATCCGCAGAACTACGAAACAGCAAAAGAAGTTGAGAACATGGTTCGTATAAACGGCTCAGTACCTGCTACGATTGCAATTCTCAATGGTAAAATCAAAATCGGATTAGGTGAAGACGACTTACAAATTCTCTCTAATAGCGGTAACATTTTAAAGGCATCGCGAAGAGATATTCCAGTAATTGTCTCTGAAAAACTTAATGCTGCGACTACTGTCTCTGCGACAATGATTTGCGCTGCTCTTGCAGGACTGAAAATTTTTGCTACCGGCGGTATAGGTGGCGTTCACAGAAACGGAAATGATTCATTCGATATTTCCGCCGACCTTACCGAGCTTTCGCAGACTAACATAGCAGTTGTATCTGCGGGAGTAAAATCAATTTTAGATATAGGTCTTACTCTTGAATATTTAGAAACGCTTGGCGTTCCTGTTATCGGTTATGGTACAGATGAGTTCCCTGCATTCTATACAAGGCAGTCGGGCTTTAAAGTAAATTATAAATTAGATACACCTGAACAAATCGGCTCTATGATAAAAACAAAATGGGAGCTTGGACTTAACGGCGGAGTGATAGTTGCGAACCCAATCCCCGAAGAATACTCAATGGATAAAAATAAAATCGACACAGCTATTGAAACAGCTTTGAAAAATGCCGATTCAAAAGGCATTAAAGGCAAAGATGTAACGCCTTTTTTACTGGGAGAAATCAAGAATATTACAGGCGGCTCAAGCCTTGATTCAAACATAAAACTTGTATTGAACAACGCAAAGCTTGCAGCGCAGATATCTGCTTCGTTATAAAGTATCTGCTTCGTTATAAAGTATCTGCTTCGTTATAAAGTATCTGTAAAGTTAAAAAAGAATACGCTATTTTTATTAACGTCCCAAAACTAAAACCCTAAATGAATTTTAAAAAAATTATCATTATTACGCTTGTGTTATTCAGCACATTTTTCCTTTATGAAGGATTGACTGCATATAGCGGAGGAATAACCGGCAGAACAAAAAAGAACGGCACCGGATGCACATGCCATAGCTCGACTCCGACTGCAAGCGTTAGCGTAATTATTTCCGGTCCCTCTTCTGTAAAAGCAGGTGATACTGCTACCTACAAGTTAAAATTATTCGGCGGTCCTTTAGTTGCCGGTGGCTGCAATATAGCTGCACAAACAGGTACGCTTCAGACGAGTTATCTTGAATCTCAGCTTCAGGTATTAGCAGGCGAGTTGACACATACTTCGCCAAAGCTTTTAGTTAGCGCTGATACAATCCGCTGGACGTTCAAGTACAAAGCTCCGAATGCTCCGAACACGAAGGATTCAATTTATGTAAATGGAAACTCAGTAAACAATACGGGCACCTCAAGTGGAGACGCGTGGAATTACGCCAATAATTTTGTTATAAATATTACCCCGGCAACTTCCATTAGTCAAAACTCGGAAATTGTGAACGGCTATAAATTAGCTCAAAACTACCCGAATCCGTTCAATCCGTCAACAAAAATCAACTTTTCTGTCATAAAAAATGGATTTGTGAGCTTAAAGCTTTATGATAATCTTGGCAGATTAGCCGCCGACCTGGTAAATGAGAATTTATCTGCCGGAAGCTATCAGGTTACTATGGATGCAACAACTTATGGACTTACAAGTGGTATGTATTACTATAGGTTAGAAGCAAATGACTTTAATGAAACAAGAAAAATGATATTAACGAAATAAAGTTCAAATTTTTGCAGTTTTTTGCAAGGCGGGAGTCGTGATTATGGCTTCCGCTTTTTTTATGCATTTGAAATGACGGATTTTTGACGGATTCTTTGATTATAGCCTGTATTTGACATAATAATGGTCGGGTTTTGGTCGGGTTTTGGTCGGATTTTTGAACACCGGTTCTTATGATTTTAATAATCACACAGATGGTCGGGTTTTGGTCGGATTTTGGTCGGATTTTCCTGAACTCTGTTAATTATTGATTAATAATTGTTAATTGAAAAATGGTCGGGTTTTGGTCGGGTTATTATGTAAAGTTGAATCTATCCCGATTTAAAAATAGTCCTTCCTCAATATATATAGAATAAATTTATTTTAAAAGAAGATGCTCCCTATCCCTACTAATAGGGAAAAATATTTTTATTTCCGAGAAAAATTGCCCCAATGGAATTCCTTAATTTATGGTTTACAATTGTTTTTACATTCTTTATTTTTATGGAAACAACCCTACGCACATGAAAACAACCTTGGCAATTCTCCTATTTCTTTTTTCATTTCAAATTCATGGTCAGGAAATCAAACCAATAAAGCTTAACCCCGGTTTTGAAAATATTTCCTCATCAACAAACTTCCCAGAAGGCTGGCTTAAGTGGGGATTTGGCGATTACTCACTTTCAATAGATACTGCTGTTAAGTCCGAGGGAAATTATTCAATGAGAATAGAGGTTCCGGAGAACAGAGAGCCGAATTCTTTTGGAGGTGTCGGGTATGGAATTAGCCTTCGCTTCAACGGGAAGAAAGTAACGTTGAAAGGTAAGATGAAAACTGAAAATGTATCAGATGGATTTGCAGGACTGCTGTTAAGAATTGACGGGAAGGAATCTACTCTTCATCTTGATAATATGCAAAAGAGAAATATTAAAGGAACTATTGACTGGACTGAATACTCAATCGAGCTGCCGCTAGACGAAAGAGCAAGAGTAATTTATATTGGCGCAGTGATTCAAGGTACCGGGAAAATCTGGGTAGATGATCTCAGCTTATTTATAGATAATAAGGATATAAGAACAGTAGAATTAATAGAGCCTTCGTATGCAAAGGGAGAACTTGACCACGAATTTGATGGAGCGTCAGGAATTTCGATTAATAATCTTTCACAAAATCGAACGGATAATCTTTTTATACTCGGAAGAGTATGGGGATTTCTAAAATATTATCATCCTGCTGTTGCTAAAGGAGATTATAACTGGGACTATGAGCTGTTCAGAATTACTCCAAAAATTTTAAACGCTGCTTCTAAAGATGAAAGAAATTCTGTACTGCTACAATGGATAAATTCACTTGGAGATATAAAGAAATTTAAAGAGAATGAAAGCGTAAGTTTTATAAATGCAAAACTTACTCCCGATCTTGACTGGCTGAAAGATAAAAATACTTTCGGTGAAGAGCTTACAGCAAAATACGAACTTGTCAGGACTTCTAAGAGAGCTGATAGTTCATATTATATTAATCAGTATCAGGGAGTAGGAAATCCCAAATTTACCAATGAAAATACTTACACAGAAGACTTTAAGGATATGGTACCGGATGACGGTTACAGGCTGCTTGCTCTTTTCAGATACTGGAATATGATTCAATATTTTTTTCCTGATAAGCATCTTATAGGGGAAGATTGGAATAATGTTTTAAGTGAATCTATACCTCTCTTCGTAAATCAAAAAAGTGATTTGGATTACCGCCTTAATGTGTTAAAACTTATTGCAAGAATTCACGATACACATGCAAATATCTGGGGATATGAAAAATTGCTTGAAGATTATAAGGGTAATAATACAGCGCCTGCCGGTATAACATTTATTGAGGAGAAACCAATTATAACTGAACAATTCACAATAGCAGGTTTCATTGACACAGCTTCAAGAAAGCCGGAACTAAAAATTGGCGATGAAATAATTTCCATAAACGGGAAATCTTCTGTAGATATTATAAAAGAGAAACTGCCTTACACATGCGCATCAAATTATCCTACCCAATTACGCGAGATTGCAATGAATTTTCTGCGAACAAATGATGGCTCAATAACAATAAAAATTATGCGCGACGGTAAAGAAGAATCGAAAGAAATAAAATGTCTTCCGTTTTCATCATATAATTTAGTGGAGTATTGGAATAAGAAATCTAAAAAGAATGAAAGGTGCTGGAAATTTATTAATAAAGATATAGGATATATAAATCCTGCAACAATAAAAAATGATTCGCTTAAATTCATCATGAATCAATTTAAAGATACAAAAGGAATTATAATTGATATGCGCTGCTATCCGGGGGAGTTTATGGTATTCACTTTGGGCGCATACCTCATGCCCAACCCTACAGATTTTGTAAAATTTTCATGGGGAAATTTAGATTACCCGGGTTTGTTTACTCTTGGGGAAAATTTAAAAGTAGGTGGAGAAAATAAAGATTATTATAAAGGAAAGATTATTATCATTGATGATGAATCGACTCAAAGCCAGGCAGAGTACACAACTATGGCATTCAGAACTGCGCCAAATGCAAAAGTTATCGGCAGTACAACGGCAGGAGCAGACGGGAATGTCTCAGAAATTTTTTTCCCCGGTGGAATAAGAACAATGATATCAGGAATTGGAGTTATCACTCCGGATGGAAAAGAAACACAGAGAGTTGGAATCATTCCTGACATAGAATCAAAACCGACGATAAAAGGATTCAGAGAGGGCAAAGATGAAGTTTTATTAAAAGCGATTGAGCTGATAGGAAAGTAAAACCTTACCACAATATTTTTACTTTAAGAATAATTCTTCTTGGAGTTGTGAAAACATAAAAAAATGAACCGTCGAAATTTTTTAAAAAAATCTTCCGCTGCAGGGCTGGCAATTACTGCAATTTCTTCAGCAGGAATAAATGCATTCGGCAAAACAAATAAAGACGAATTGATTAGTAAAAATATTCCGGAAAATTTTTCCGATGATTTTATTTTAAATGAAATCACTATTGATGAGCTTCAGAAAAAAATGCAGAGCGGGGAATATACTTCGCGTATTATAACCGAACTGTATCTGAAAAGAATAAATGAAGTTGATAAAAGCGGAGTGATGCTTAATTCGGTAATAGAATTAAATCCAGACGCTTTATCTATAGCAGATGCAATGGATGCAGAAAGAAAATCAGGCAAGATAAGAAGTGCAATGCACGGTATTCCTGTATTGATAAAAGATAATATTAACACAGGCGATAAAATGATGACAACTGCCGGGGCGTTGGCGCTTGATGGAAATATTGCAAATAAAGATGCATTTATAATAAAACAGCTGCGTGAAGCCGGGGCAGTATTAATGGGTAAAACAAATTTGAGCGAATGGGCAAACTTCCGCTCTACCCGCGCAACAAGCGGGTGGAGCAGTAGAGGAGGTCAGACAAAAAATCCAATTGCGCTGGATAGAAATCCATGCGGCTCAAGCTCAGGTTCGGGCGCATCAGTGGCGGCGAATTTGTGTACGGTTGCAATAGGAACGGAAACGGACGGCTCAGTTATCGCTCCGTCTTCATTTTGCGGAATTGTAGGAATGAAACCGACTGTAGGGCTATTGAGCAGAAGCGGGATAATTCCGATTTCAAAAACTCAGGATACGGCGGGACCAATGGCTCGCACTGTAAAAGATGCTGCGATACTCTTAGGTGCGCTGACAGGAATAGACGAAGAGGATTCAGTCACAAAACAAAGTAAAGGGAAATTTTATAATGATTATACAAAATTTTTAGATGCAGATAGTTTAAGAGGAAAGAAAATCGGAGTGGAGAAATCTTTCCTTGAGGGAAATCCCGATGTTGTGAATTTATACAAACAGGCAGTTGAAGTTTTAAAAAAGCAGGGAGCCGAAGTTGTTGAAGTTGAGTTATTAAAGCTAACAAGGGAACTTGGCGATGCTGAATATGCTGAGCTTGAGTATGAGTTCAAAGACGGAGTAAATAAATATCTTGCCGGCGCAAATGCAAAAGTGAAATCACTTGCTGAAGTGATTGCGTACAATAAAGAGAATGAAGCAAAGGCAATGCCTTACTTCAAACAGGAGATTCTTGAAGCATGTGAAGCAAAGGGCAGCCTTCAAACAAAAGAGTATATTGAGGCTTTTGCAAAATCCACAAGCGCACGAAAAATAATAGATGATATGATGAGTAAAAATAAGCTTGATGCAATCTGCGGAACAAGTATCGGTCTGCCGTGCTGTATAGATTTAATAAATGGAGACTACGATACGGGATTTTATTTCGGTTCGCCTGCTGCAATGGCAGGCTATCCTCATATCACTGTTCCTATGGGTAAAGTGCATGAGCTGCCAATTGGATTTTCATTTGTTGCAGGTGCGTATAAAGAGACGGAGCTATTTGGAATGGCATACGCCTTCGAGCAGGCAACAATGAAAAGAGAAGAGCCTAAATTTATTAAGAGTTTGAATCCGTAAAAGTATATCCCATATATGATTCGGAAACCTTTCTTAATAATTCCATTCGTCCCAAATGAATTTTTTTAGAAAGAAATTGTTCATATCATTATACAATTTTCTAAAATCTTACTTATTTTCTTAACCAATTTCTTATGAAAAAAACTAACCTCAGCATTATACTTTTAATGCTTTTATTTTCTGCTAATCTTTTCGCGCAGAAGACTACAGTCGCGGATAAATCAGCCGATACAAAACCGCTTAAAACAGGTGAGACAATTCCTGCAGTTACTTTAAAAAATGTTATGGGGGAATCAGTCGATTTAAATAACTTAGTAAGTCAAAAACCTACCGTACTTATCTTCTTTAGAGGCGGATGGTGTCCTTTCTGCAATAAGCAGTTAATGGGACTTGCCAAAATTGAAAAAGATTTAACGGATATGGGCTATCAGCTTCTTGCTATCAGCGCAGATAAGCCTGAGAAAATAAAAGAAATGATGACAAAGGATGAACTGAGCTATACGATTTTATCGGATTACAATTCAGCTGCATCAACTGCATTCGGACTTGCGTTTAAAGTCGATGACGAGACAATAGAAAAGTATAAAGGGTACGGAATAAATCTTGAAGAGGCATCGGGAAATACAAACCACATTCTTCCGGTACCCGCAGTTTATATAATAGATACAAAAGGAATGATAAAATTTGATTACTCAAATCCCGATTATAAAGTAAGGCTTGATACAGATGAACTTTTGAAAGCAGCGAAGAGCAATAAATAAAAAATATAAATATACTTCCCCCTCCTTATATAAGGGGGGGAGCAGGGGGCTGTTTGAAATTGTACTTATGCACCTCACCCCTAACCCCTCTCCTTATAAAGGAGAGGGGAACATTAAATCACTTCACCTCAAACTTCGCTATTCCTGCTTCTGTAAAAATTCTTTTTGCAAGAGCAATGCGTTCATTGTACATAGTATTATCTTTTATTATATCTATGTTGAGGGCGAAGAAATATGTGTTATCTTTATTTGTAATGTAGCCTACGTACCATGCAACACCAATTCCGGTATCACTTGGCATAGTTCCTGTTTTTGCGCGCAGAGTGTAGTTGTCAGTTTTTTCCATTATCATTATACTTTTTAATATATCAATATTTCTCTGTGAGAAGGGGACTTTGTTATCGTAAATTCTTTTCAGCAGGGTAATCTGCTGCATTGCAGTGATGCGGATTGCTCCCTCCAGCCAGAACTTATCAATACCTCCGCCGATATTTTTATTGCCGTAGTTAAGCGTATCAACAAAGTGCTGCATTTTTTTCTCGCCGATTCTTCTTGCGCATTCCTGATAGAACCATACAGTAGAATTTTTAAAAGCCATCTTCATATCGGTATCCTGATTCCATTCCTCTCTGTTCCTATCCTTACCGTCCCATTTAATTTTTTCGTTTTCATCTTTCACTGCGCCTGCATCCAATGAGAAAAGTGAGTTAGGAATTTTGAAAGTGGATGCCGGAATATATTCTTTATTGCATCTTGCAGAATCGTGATAATAATATTTATCATTCTTCATATCGTACAATGCAAAGCACCCCGTAAGTTTTGCTTCATCGAATAATTTTTTGAAGTCGGGAGTTTTTATTACTGCTGGTTTTTGCTCAGTTGAAGTATTAGTTGTAGTATTTTTTGTTTCCTGGTTTTGTGTAACGTCTTTTTTTTGATTGCATCCTGATATTATAGAGAGCGCAAGCAAAAGAAAAATAATTTGTTTCATGGTTTTTGTGAATGAGTTAGGAAGTATTTTAATTTCGGAGAAATGGAAGTTTGTTTCAATGAGTTTGATTTCCCCTCTCCATAACAAGAGAGGGGAAAAAACAATAATTAATTCAGCGTAAGTTCGAACGGTACTGCTACGCCATCGGTAGCATCAAAATCATCAATGAATAAAATCGGAGTGGCTACTAGTGTTGCATTTTTGTTCCCGCCTAAATCTAATGCAGAGTATGGGATGTAAATTGTGAAATCTTGCTTCTGCTCATCCATTGAAGTAATATCAACTTCATTTGTAAAACCGATTGCATCGCCATCAGGTGTTGAGTAAGCTTCCATTTTTGCAGGGACTGTTTTTCCGTCCTTAAAAGTTATGAATGCAATTACTTGTGCAGTATTTCCGAAATTTTTATCAAGTTCGGCAGTGCATGTGATTTTCAGTGAGTTGCCTGCATCTCTGTCGTCTGGATTTACGGAGTTATAATCTATGTTTAAAATTTTCAAACCTGTAACAAGTTCATCAGGAACGGGATTATCATTGGTAATCTGCTCCTCATCTTCATCCTTAATTTGTTTATCACCATCAACATCTTTTGCAATCCAACACTCACGAATGCATTTCTTAAAAGCATCGTAACTCATCCAGCAGTATCCGCGGTCGCCCCATCCTATTCCCCATGAGTTCATTATCTTGAAAGCTTTTTTACTGTCATCATAACCAACCAGAACCATTGCGTGACCCATTGCATTTTCACCAATGTTCATATCTGTAATTATTTCAGGTCCTTTCAGACTCATAAAATTTTCATCGTAAGAAATTGCAATTATAATAGGGTATCCTTTAACCAGATAGGACTTTAACTCAGATAAATCCTTCGGGCTAATTGTTTTCGCCCAGGCAATTTTAAAACTTGCTGCTTCTTTATTTGCGTTTTCATCGGGCATTGAAGTGTAATCTGTTTCGTCATAGGGCTTTTTTTCGAGTGTAGAGATTCCTTTTGTTCTTAATAAATTAAAAGCATCAGCAAACATTGCGCCATTATCCTTTCCTTTATTAATCTGATTGTAAATATATGAGGGGCTGAAAACGTGCTTAGAAACTATATCGCTACCCTGAGTCAGCTCCCAATTGCGTGAAGCTTTTTCCTGATAAGTTTTCATTGCATAACCGACTGACCAACCTACGCAGCTATTCTGCTGTCCTTGATTTCCGGGAGGAGGAAGCTTAGAAGACAAATCGACTGACGAAGGCAATTTATTGCCGCCGATAAGATTCGACTTTGCATTATTTACTTTATCAAGAGTTTCCTTTGGAGTAGATATAAATCCTGAACCGTCTTTGTTTGATTTTGTTTTAGTACAACCTGCAAGAAAAGCGGAAGATATTACTAACGCTAAAATGAAGAGGTTAATTTTTTTCATGGTTGGGATTGAGTTTAGGACTATAATTGAGAATATGTGATTATTTTAATTTTTATAAAAGGTCATAGAGTTTACTAAATAAACCCGAAAAGGTTACTCGATTTGTACATAAGAAATTCCCTTATTTATACTCCGTCTTAATAATAAAATGTGTCAATAACGAAATAATAGTACCATTATTCACAACTTTTTTCCTTACTACTTAAAATTATTTTTAGTAATTTTGTTACTTATAAGAATACTTCTAACAAATAATATTATACATAAGTCGTTTTTCTCTCTACCCCAACGCCTTGAGTATGGTATTATAAACTCGAAAAATAAACGCGTAAAAAGTTTTTAATGAAAAAATTTTTACAGGATTATAATCTCAAAGTCCGCCTGCCTATAATAGTTTTCGTAGCAGCTTCAGTTTTTGCACTTACATACTACTCCACATTTGCCGAGCGTAACAATATCGGATATACTCCTGATCAGCCTATAAATTATTCCCATAAGCTTCATGCAGGGACTATGAAAATAGATTGTCAGTATTGCCATGTGGGAGTTGAAAAATCAAGATTCGCAAGTGTGCCTTCGGCAGATATTTGTATGAACTGCCATACACAGGCAAGAAAAGATAAGCCCGACATAATAAAGCTTACAGAGCATTATGAAAAAAATATTCCGATTCAGTGGAAAAGGATTTATAGAGTGCCGGATTTTGTGTATTTCAACCACTCATCTCACGTTACACAGGGAATCGATTGCCAGAACTGCCATGGAAATATGAGAGAAACAGAATCTAACGGTCAGGTGAAATCTCTTACTATGGGCGCATGTATTCAGTGCCACAGAGCTCCTGATGAAAATGTAGCAGTAGTAAATCCTAACAACATTAACAAGATTTCAAAAGCAAGTCAACTTAGTAAAGGTCCTGACAACTGTACTACTTGTCACAGATAAAAATCCTTTATTAAAACTATTTCAATATGAAAGATAATACAAATTCTTTATCGGAGTCAGTTGCAAATTCTTTCTCCAAGAAGATTTCACGCAAAAAGTTTTTTATATACGCAGGAGCGGCTGCAGCAGGAATATATTCTTTAACGAAACTTCCTATGGATATTTTTAAATCCAAAGTTGCTGCTGAGAGCGGTAAAGGAAAATCTATATCGTTCAAAGAAAATCCTTCATCAGTCAAAAGAACAATAAACACAAAGTCTAATGGATAAAAAAATATTCGATATCAGTGATAAGATTAAGAAGGAAGACGAAACTTTAGGACTGCAGTTAGTACCACAGGACGTAGAGCCTGCTGAAACTAAAGGCGATGTTAACTATTGGAGAAGCTTTAAGGAGCTTTATAAAGATCCGGAGTTTACGAAAGCAAAAAAATCAGAGTTTACAAAAGAACAGCTTGAAAAACCCGATATCAATAAAATGCCGGGCTTCTCAAGAAGAAAATTTCTTGCTTTATTCTCAGCATCGGCAGCTCTTGCAGCAGCAGGGTGTAATGACTACAGAGATAAAGGTGAAATAATTACATATAATAAGAAGCCCGAAGAAGTTACAGTCGGACGACCTAACTATTATGCATCAACAGGTGTTTGCGGATGCGCTGTTTTAGTAAAAACACGCGAAGGAAGACCAATCAAAGTTGACGGTAATCCTGAGCATCCCATCGGTAGAGGGAAGATTTGTTCTATTTGCCAGGGAAGCATAATGAGCTTGTACGATCCTGACAGATTAAGAGAGCCGATATTCAGAGGTGCAAGAGGAATTGAAAACTTTAAATGGGAAAGTGTTGATGATTCTGTAATAAATGTTTTAAAAAACGCAAAACAAATCGCAGTTGTATCAGGCGCAATAACTTCTCCTACTTTCAAAAAAGTATTAGATGAATTCGTTGCGGCATATCCGGCAGCGAAAGTATATTCATATGAAGTATTTAATAATGCAAGCGGAGTTAGCGCATGGCAGAAATGCTATGGCACAAGAACTATGCCTGTGGTAAAATTAGATGAAGCGAAGATTATTCTTGCGCTTGAATCTGATTTCCTGGAGTCCAATCCAAACCACATTGAGTATATGAGGATGTTCTCTTCAAACAGAGATGTAATGAGCGGCAGAGAATTCAACAGATTGTATTCTATTGAAGGCGGAGTTACCATTACAGGTATGAATGCAGACTACAGAATGAGACTAAGAACTGATATGATTGAAGAGTTTACTCTTTGTCTTATAGGTGAATTCTTAGGTGGCAAAAAACTTTCTCCTTATGCCGGTGATGTAAAATACACCAACGTAATTGGAAAAAATAACTTGGCTGATTTTGTAAAGAAAAATAATCTTGATAAGAAAATTATAGATAACTTAGTGAGCGACCTGCATAAAAATCAGGGCGAATCATTTGTTATGGCAGGGGATAAACTGCCTGAGTCAACACACATCGCAATTAACTTCTTAAATGAAATTTTAGGTAATACCAAATTATACTCAACAGAGGCAGCAGGCGCTGAAGTAATGCCGCTCTCTCCGAAGAATGACATCGATGCATTGGTTAATGATATGAAATCAGGAAGGATTGACGCTGTCATTCATCTTGATACGAATCCCGTTTATAACTTTGCAGCAAGCTATAAATATGCTGACGCTTTAAAGAGTGTAAAAGTAAAAATTGCTATGTGCGAAATCGCTAATGAGACTTCTGCAATGTGCGATTACGTACTTCCGATAAATACAACTTTTGAAGGATGGGGTGATTCCAAAACAAGAACAGGATTAGTAACATTGCAACAGCCTGTTGTAAATCCTTTATTCAATACCAGACAAAAAGAAG
>JBBRQV010000064.1:0-16909 GCA_038225955.1 Ignavibacteria bacterium
TAAATCCTGGTTAGGACTACATGTAGGATTACCGTGCTGAGTTGAAATAATATTGTGTGAAGAAACCATAAGTAAAGATGCCTATAAATGAGCTTCAGAAGATAATGGAACGTGAACAGCCATCTGATCACCGTCAAAGTCAGCATTGAATGCAATACAAACGAATGGGTGAAGTCTGATAGCTTTACCCTCTACAAGGACCGGCTGGAAGGCCTGGATACTAAGTCTGTGAAGTGTAGGAGCTCTGTTCAATAATACAGGATGTCCGTCAATTACGTTTTCAAGAATATCCCATACTTCAGGTGTTCTCTTATCGATTAATTTCTTCGCGCTCTTTACAGTCTTTACATAGTCTCTGTCAATAAGTCTTCTTATAACGAATGGTTTGAATAATTCCAAAGCCATATCTTTTGGAAGACCGCACTGATGAAGTTTCAATTCAGGACCTACAACGATAACCGAACGACCGGAATAGTCAACACGTTTACCAAGTAAGTTTTGTCTGAATCTTCCTTGCTTTCCTTTTAATATATCCGATAAAGATTTTAATGCTCTGTTCTCAGATTTAACTGCAGTTACTCTTCTTGAGTTATCAAGTAAAGCGTCAACAGCTTCCTGAAGCATTCTCTTTTCGTTTCTTAAAATTACTTCCGGAGCTTTAATATCAAGAAGTCTTTTTAATCTGTTATTTCTGATTATAACTCTTCTGTATAAATCGTTAAGATCGGATGTAGCAAATCTACCACCCTCTAACGGCACTAACGGACGAAGTTCCGGTGGAATCACAGGGATTACATCAAGAACCATCCACTCAGGTCTGTTAGGTTTGGAACCTTCTTTTGTACGGAAGGCTTCAAGTACTCTTAATCTTTTTATGTTATCAGCTTTCTTTAATGCTGAAGGGTCTTCTTTTAATTCGCCTCTTAATCTTGCAATATCTTCAATGATGTGAACTCTTCTCAGTAATTCTTTTATAGCTTCGCCACCCTGACCATAAACAAATTTCTTAGGATTATCATCATCCATGCTTCTCTCTTCGTCGGATAATCTATCCAATGCATCGTTCAGCTCTTCTTCACTAATCAATTGTTGTTTCTTAAAGCCGGTACCACCGACGTTAATAACAACGTAACTTTCATAGTAAATAATTCTTTCAAGGTCTTTCGATGAAAGTCCGAGTACGTGACCGATCTTTGAAGGTAATGAACGGAAGAACCAGATGTGAACAACAGGAACGCACAATGTAATGTGTCCCATTCTTTCTCTTCTTACGCTCTTAAGATTCACTTCAACACCGCATCTATCGCAAACGATTCCTTTGTATCTGATGCCCTTGTATTTTCCGCAGTGACATTCCCAATCCCTTACAGGACCGAAAATTTTCTCGCAGAACAAACCGTCTTTGTCCGGTTTGAAAGTTCTATAGTTAATTGTTTCCGGTTTTAAAACCTCACCAAATGATTTAGAAATAATAGCATCTGTAGAGGATAAATTGATTGAGATTTTGGTAAATCTTTTTCTTTTGAATTCCGGTTTAAAAGCCATTTTATTGTTACCTCTTTTTAAATTTTTTTGTCAAAGCAGATTCATCACCTGCAAATTTTTACTTACTATTCAGGTACGATATCTAAACATAATCCCTGTAACTCTTTCATCAATACATTGAATGATTCAGGTACGCCCGGTTCAGGTAAGTTATCACCTTTAATAATGGCTTCATATACTCTGCTTCTTCCGTTAACATCATCGGATTTATATGTGAGCATTTCCTGTAATACGTGCGATGCGCCGTATCCTTGTAATGCCCAGCACTCCATCTCTCCAAATCTCTGACCGCCGAACTGTGCTTTACCGCCAAGTGGCTGCTGAGTAATAAGTGAGTATGGCCCGATAGACCTTGCGTGAATCTTATCATCAACTAAGTGAGAAAGCTTCAGCATATAGATTTGTCCGCAAGTAACTTCCTGGTCAAATCTTTCGCCTGTTCTTCCATCAAATAAATATGTTCTTGAGTTAGAAGATAATCCTGCTTTAACTAATATTTCCTGAATCTGCTCTACTGATGCGCCGTCAAAAATAGGAGTAGCGAATTTCACACCCATTAATTTTGCTGCCCATCCTAAAGCTGTTTCATATAGCTGTCCAAGATTCATTCTCGAAGGAACACCAAGTGGATTTAATACGATATCTACAGGTGTACCGTCAGGTAAGAATGGCATATCTTCCGGTGGAACGATTTTAGATACAACACCTTTATTACCGTGTCGTCCTGCCATCTTATCACCTACAGAAAGCTTTCTTTTCTTTGCAACATATACTTTAGCAAGCTTAACTACACCGGTTGGCAATTCATCACCAAGTGTAACTTTCACTTTTAATCTTTTGTATCTTTCTTCTATCTCGTTGAACTTGTATGTATAGTTCTTGTAGATATCAGGAATTAATCCTGCAGCTTTTTTATTCGATGTCCATTCGTTTTCATAATCAAAATTATTTACATCGAATCCTTTATTATCAACTAAGTCAACAAATGTATCTCTCTTGAAGGCATAGCCTGCTTTGAAAATTACATTGCCTTTTTTATCTCTTATTGTTGATGCTTCTTTATCATCAAGTAAGATTCCGAGTTTTTCTGCAAACTTAACATTCAGATCTTTAATTTCTTTCTTTCTGTCTGCTTCGTATTTATCAATTTTTTTCTTCTCTTCACGTTTGCTTTCTGTATCTCTTGTCTTTCTTGAAAATAATTTTTTATTGATAACTATTCCTTTAAGTCCCGGAGTAGCTTTCAATGATGCATCTTTTACATCACCTGCTTTATCACCGAAGATAGCTCTTAAAAGTTTTTCTTCAGGTGTTGGTTCTGTTTCACCTTTTGGTGTTACTTTACCAATGAGGATATCGCCTTCTTTTACTTCTGCGCCGATTCTTACAATACCGTTTTCATCTAAATCTTTTGTAGCTTCTTCACTTACGTTCGGAATTTCTTTTGTTAATTCTTCTTCACCTCTTTTTGTATCTCTTACTTCTAATGAGAACTCTTCGATGTGAATAGATGTATAAATATCTTCCGAAACTACTTTTTCACTGATAACGATAGCATCTTCAAAGTTGTAACCGTTCCATGGCATAAATGCTACAAGAACGTTTCTTCCTAAGGCAAGCTCACCGTTTTGTGTTGATGAACCGTCAGCAAGAATATCACCCTTCTTAACTTTTTGGCCTTCGTGAACACGAGGTCTTTGGTTAATCGATGTATCCTGGTTTGTTCTTAAGAATTTTACCAATTGATGCTCAACAACTCTCTTATCTTCGAAGCTTAATAAATTCTCTTCTGAATCTTCTCTTATGTTATATCTTACGATTATTCTATCGCCGGTAACTGACTCTACAACACCGTCAGCTTCAGCTGTTATCATTGTTCTGGAATCTCTTGCAACTATCTCTTCGAATCCTGTTCCAACTAATGGAGCTTCAGGTCTGAGCAAAGGCACAGCCTGACGCTGCATATTACTACCCATCAGCGCTCTGTTAGCATCATCATGTTCCAGGAATGGAATCAATGCTGCTGCCGCAGATACAATCTGATTTGTTGCAACATCCATATAGTCAACTTCTTCTGGTTTCAATACAGGGAAGTCACCTTTATTTCTTGATTTTACTTTTGCATTTACGAAGTCTCCGTTACTTTTTACGCCTTCATTAGCCTGAGCAATTTTATACGCATCTTCTTTTTCAGCAGATAGGTATTCGATTTCATCAGTAACTTTTGACTTTGTAACTTTTCTGTAAGGAGTTTCGATAAATCCGAGTTCATTCACTCTTGAGTGAATACACAATGAGGAGATAAGACCGATGTTCGGACCTTCCGGTGTTTCAATCGGGCAAAGTCTGCCGTAGTGTGTATAGTGAACGTCACGAACTTCAAAGCCGGCTCTTTCTCTTGAAAGACCGCCTGGTCCAAGAGCACTGATTCTTCTTTTATGAGTCATTTCCGATAACGGATTTGTCTGATCCATAAACTGAGAAAGCTGCGATGTTCCGAAGAACGAAGCAAGCGCGCTTGTAATAGGACGTGAGCTGATTAATTTTGAAGGAGTTAAATTCTCTTCATCGTGAATGCTCATTTTGTCTCTGATTGTTCTTCCCATTCTTGAAAGACCAAGTGCGAACTGTGATGCTAATTGCTCAGCAACTGTTCTTACTCTTCTGTTTCCTAAATGGTCTATATCATCAACTTCTTTTCTGTTATCAACTAAGTCTCTTATGTATTCAATAATAGATACAATATCTTCTTTAGTTAAAATCGTGATATGGTCATCTATTTTAAGTCCGAGTTTGTAATTTATTTTATATCTTCCAACATTTCCTAAATCATATTTCTTCGGATTGAAGAATAATTTTTCAATGTAAGATTTTGCACTCTCAGCTTCGCTTTCAGATATTGAATCTGATTTTCTTCTTCTGCCTTCCGGTTTTTCGTCGTCAACAACTTTTTCTACTAAACTATCACTTTCTTCATCATCGCTGATAATGGTATTATATATTATTTTTTCTCCTTCTGTAGGATCTGCCTTAAGAAGAGGTACATTTTTTAATTTGGTATTAACAATTAAGCTTAAATGATTTTCATCAAGCTTACTGTTAGCGGATATTCCTAAATCGTCGCCTGTATTTTTATCGATTACGTTTTCTAAAACAATTCTTCCCATGTAATCGGCATAGTTAGCATCTGTGATGTTTGCGTATTCAACTAAGTTGAAAAGTTCAAGCATCTTTGAATGTTCATTAAGTCCGAGCGCTTTTAATAAAGTCGAGAAATAGAATTTCTTTTTTCTATCGATATATGCAAATAATAAATCATTAATATCGGTTGTGAATTCAACCCATGAACCTTTGTAAGGAATTACCCTTGCAGAATATAATTTTGTTCCGTTGGCATGCACTGATTCACTGAATACTACACCGGGTGATCTGTGAAGCTGGCTAACGATAACGCGCTCAGCTCCGTTTATAATAAACGAACCTCTGTGAGTCATATACGGCAAATTACCGAGATACACTTCCTGCTCAATGAAATAAGTATAATCTTTTGCAGAAGCGGTCGGCTTTGTCGAGAGACGCAGTTTTGCTTTAACAGGAACAGCATAGGTTAACCCCTGCTCCTGACACTCTATCATATTATATGGAGGTTTCTCGATATTGTACTCGATAAACTCCAATAATGCTGTCTCACGGGAATCAGAAACGGGGAAGTTATCCTCGAATACTTTCTGAAGTCCGACTGATTTTCTTCGGCTAACAGGAACATCTTCCTGAAGAAAATTCTTATATGACTGCACCTGAACGTTCAGAAGATCCGGCGGATCGCTCTGAAGGTCCATTTTTGAAAATGTTAATCTGTTATTCTTATGATTTAAAGGTCTGACGTTGAGATCTTTATAATCCATCTGGTTTTTTCCTCCGGATATAATTAGCAAATAATCCCGGCATGGTATTTACCGGGATTACTTGTGTTTAAATTTTTAATGTTAATGAACTAAGAAATTACTTAGTGCTGAAATTATTTAATTTCAACTTTAGCGCCTGCAGCTTCTAATTCACCTTTTAATTTTTCAGCATCTGCTTTAGAGATGTTTTCTTTAACAGGTTTTGGAGCGCTTTCAACTAAAGCTTTTGCTTCTGTTAAGCCTAAGCCTGAAGCATTTTTAACCGCTTTAATTACGTTGATTTTTTGTGTACCAGCTTCAACAAGCATAACTGTGAATTCTGTTTGCTCTTCAGCTGCTGCTGCCGGAGCACCTGCCGGTGCGCCTGCCATCATCATAGGAGCGGCGGCTGTTACGCCAAATTTTTCTTCTAATGCTTTTTTTAGTTCTGAAGCTTCTAAAAGTGTTAAAGCTTCGATCTTTTCTACTAATTCTGCTACTTTAGACATTGTATGTTTTATTATTTAATTTTTAAAATTAGGTTGACGCTTTATATCAGCGACGGGATAAATAATTAAGCGGCTTGTTTCTTTGCTGCTTCTTCAATTACGCTTGCAAGATCTCTCATTACTGCATTGATAGCACCTACTATTCCTGATGCAGGAGCATCTAAGCTGCTCATGATCGCGGAAATAAGTTCAGGTTTGCTTTGCAATGCTGCAAGTTGATTCAATTGTTTTGAGTCATAGACTTCGCTCTCAATTACTGCGAGCTTCAGCTTTGGCTTTTCATTTTTATCAAAATGCTTTTTAAGAATCTTCGCCGGTTCAACAGGATCAGCTCCGGAAAATATAATTCCCGTAGGTCCTTTTAAAGACGGTGAAATTGATTCTTTATGAGAGGAATATCTTTGCGAGTCGCTAAGAGCTCTGTTTACAAGGGTATTCTTTACAACTTTGTATTTAATGCCCGACTTCTTGAAGTCTTTACGAAGCAAGTTAACTTGCTCTACCGTTAATCCGGCAAAGTCAGTTAAATAAATCGCAGGAGCATTATCCAACATTTCAAGAATATCAGCTTGTAACTCGGCTTTTTGATCTCTATTCATTCTCTCTTTTGGTGTTTTTAAGATTTTTTTAAATGTAGAAGCATTTAAAAAGTGTTTTGGTAAGCTAATTTCCTCACAAAGAAATTAACTGAGTGCGTAAATTTTTTATTTGTACAAATAAAGCTACCCGATAAAAAAACGATTTTTATCGGGTGCGAAAATTTATCGGTACTATTTAATTTTATTAGAAATGTTTAACCTATAAAATTAAGCCGCAACTTTCATTTCATTTAAAGCTCTGTCAACTCTTACTCCGGGTCCCATTGTGCTGGATACAACAATACTCTTGATGTATGTTCCCTTTGAAGCAGACGGCTTTAATTTGATGATTGTATTTAAGAAAGTTACGATGTTTTCTTTTAATTTGTTATTATCGAATGATAATTTTCCGATAATAGAGTGTACGATTCCTGTTTTATCTACTCTGAAATCAATCTTACCTGCTTTTACTTCTTTAACAGCGGTAGCAACATCCATAGTAACAGTTCCACTCTTAGGATTCGGCATTAAGCCTCTTGGTCCTAAAATTTTTGCAATCTTACCAAGCTCCATCATTGAGTCAGGTGTTGCAATAATTACATCAATGTCTGTCCATCCGTCAGCGATTTTCTTCAAATATTCATCAAAGCCATAAAAATCGGCTCCTGCATTCTTTGCTTCTTCCTGTTTATCCGGGCTCTTTGCAATTGCTAACACTTTCACAGTTTTTCCCGTTCCATTAGGAAGAGAAACTGTACCTCTAACAACTTGGTCGGCGTGCTTTGGGTCAACACCTAATCTTACTGCAATATCAACTGATTCGTCGAATTTTGCAGATTTTGCTTTTTTCAATAATTCAACTGCATCCGCGATGTTATACTCTTTGGATACGTCAATTTTTGAATTGTCTTTTTGTCTTTTTGTAAGTTTCATTTCGGTTTTTTATTAAAAAATTAACCTTCCACAGTTATACCCATACTACGGGCAGTTCCTTTTACCAGGTTTATAGCCGACTCAATTGTGGTAGCATTGAAATCAGGCA
The DNA here is from genome assembly GCA_038225955.1 of Ignavibacteria bacterium. GTDB lineage: Bacteria > Bacteroidota > Ignavibacteria > Tepidaquicellales > Tepidaquicellaceae > JAFDZO01. The sequence continues at coordinate 7,559 of JBBRQV010000064.1, forward strand.
TTTTTGTTTCTGCTATTTCTGTTACTTGCGCTAACGTAACTTTTGCAACTTTATTTTTATTAGGGACTCCTGAACCTTTTTCAATTCCTGCTGCTTTAAGAAGCAAGGTTGCTGCCGGTGGAGTCTTTGTTATAAATGTAAAAGATTTATCCGAGAACACTGTTATTACTACCGGAATTATTAAACCTTTTTTATCCTGGGTTCTTGCATTAAATTGTTTACAAAATTCCATACCGTTCACACCTCTTTGACCAAGTGCGGGACCTACGGGAGGAGCCATTGTTGCGCTTCCTGCAGGAATTTGTAATTTAACGAAACCTGTTATTTTTTTTGCCATAATATTATTTATTAACGTCTTTTGTAATCTCTTTTAAAATCTTAGTAATGTCTTTTACTCTCTTTCAATCTGAGTCAGTTCAAGCTCAATAGGAGTTTTTCTTCCGAATATGCTCACCATAACTTTGACCTTCATTTTTTCAGGATTTATCTCTAAGATATTTCCATTGAAATTATTGAACGGTCCGCTTGTTACTTTCACTGCATCACCAACATTAAAGTTAATGTCGATTTTTTCAGAGACTGTATCTTCAGATAGCAATGCTTGTATTCTTTTCACTTCAGCGACGCTTAAAGGAATAGCTTCAAGCTTCTTTCCTTTTTTAACGCCAACCATATTAATAATAGACGGAGTCTTTGCAATAAAATCTCTGATGCTGTCGTTAAGAACAGCATTGATAAGAATATATCCCGGAAGAAAATTTTTAAGTTTAATTTTTTTCTTTCCGTTTTTTACTTCGTAAACTTTCTCGTAAGGAATTACAACATGCTTTATTCTTTCTTCTAATCCTTCTGCTCTTATTTCATTTTCAAGATAAAGCTTCACCTTATTTTCATGACCGGATACAATTCTTACTGCATACCATTTGTAAGGACTGTTTGCGTCGTCTTCAGTTATTTCAGGAGCAGCAGGTGCGCCCTCAACAACTTCTTTATTCTCTTCGCTACTTAAATTTTCTTCTATCACGTTTTCTTCTATCATTATTTAGGAGTATTGGTGAAAATAACCGCTAACCCTTTACTAAGTACCCAGTCTATACCCCATACAAATGCAGATGAGATAAGCATTGTTACAATAGTAATAATTGTTGAACCTCTTAGCTCTGATTTTTTTGGCCAGGAAACTTTTTTCATTTCCTTCACCATGTCTTCGAAAAAACCTACAATTTTTTCTTTCATTGTTGTTATCTAGTTTTATTAGCTAGTTCTGTTAAATCGGGCACGGGAGGAGGGACTCGAACCCCCAACCAACGGTTTTGGAGACCGCTACTCTACCAATTGAGCTACACCCGTAAATAATTACTTGGTTTCTTTATGAAGGATATGCTGTTTTGTCCACTTGCAATACTTCTTCATTTCAAGTCTTTCCTTAGTGTTGTTTCTGTTTTTAGTTGTAACGTAAACTGATTTGCCCTTATTAGGACCTTCAGAGCTTACCAACTTGATTTTTATTCTTGCGCCTTCTTTTGCCATAATGAATATTAATTGTTATCTATTTTTCTAAACCTCTCTTTAGTGTATTAGGAGGGAGTAGTGTGTTAAAATTTTATTTGAGCTGATGACCGGGATTGAACCGGAGACCTCTTCCTTACCAAGGAAGTGCTCTACCAACTGAGCTACATCAGCAATTGTATCAATGAACTTGCCTTGAGGGATTGCTCAAGTTAAACTTGTAGAACAGATTGAAACATTACAAACAAGGTTCTTGCTCTGAATGATACATACATAAAACATCTGGAGCGGGAGACGAGACTCGAACTCGCGACCAACAGCTTGGAAGGCTGTGACTCTACCAACTGAGTTACTCCCGCAAAAACTTGCTTGAAACTTTAAAGAACTTTTTCTGCCAAAAATCCCTATAGTGATTGTGGGTAGGGAAGGATTCGAACCTCCGAAGACCTAAGTCGACAGATTTACAGTCTGTTGCGTTTGACCGCTTCGCTACCTACCCAAATAATTTTTGGACGATTTTTGGCAAAACTTTAAAATAGCAAGAATCTGAAAATTAATCAATACAATTCTTTGTGTTTAATGATGAATTTCGTGGGATAGATAAAGTAGGTTCAATTAATTAATTTTACTACACTTATACATCAAAAACAAGTCTTTTCTTTATAATTTAAGCTTTAAATTCAATACACTGTCCGCTTTTTCTTTTTGGGTTTTTAAATATCTCAGTCTCTGCATCATCGTTTCTTTGTCTGAACCGAATCCGGAATCATATGCCGCTTCCCTACTAACCTGCTCGTAATATGGCGCAGAAAAATCTTCTCCTGACTCTCCGATGTTTGTGTATCCTTTATCCGTACATGTAAAGTTTACAAGTTCGCCGGTTTTATATTTTTTCCCGTCATTGGTTTTTACAGCAAGAATTTTTTCAGGGTTAATGGTTTTGATTGTATATAAATCGGGCTTCAACATTTCGTTTACAATTCCAAATATATCGGTTTGATTTTTACCGGTACTGCCTGCCGAGTATTTCAATTTATCCATAGTCTCATCAATCTCTTTATCAATATTTTTTATCTTAACAAGAAAGGAAATCTTCTTATTCAAAATTCCGATATTATCTTTTACAAGATTAAACTCTTTCATAAAGGTGTCTCCCGGGAAATAATCAATCAGTTTCAATGAGTTATCAAGCTCATCTTTAGCTTCAGTGAATTTTCCCTGCGAGTTTAGCTTTTTCGACATTGCTATTTTACCACTAAGTTCGCTCTCTGCATTATCATAAATATTTTTATACAGGTCTTCTACAGATTTAGATTCCTTCACCTGTGTTATCTTGCCGTAATACTTTAAAGCATTCCTCCAATCAGTATCAAGAATTTTATTAGCTAATGTGTATGATAAGAGATTTACCTTCTCAACTGCCTTGTCATATAGATGACCTTCTTTATATCTCAGAGCAAATTTTTCGTACCGTTCTATCCCGATTTCCATTGAACGGATATCGTTGAACGATTCGTTTTTTTCTATCTCAGTGAATTCTCTGTCTTCTTCAAGATAGAAAAAGTAATAAAATGCGAAACCGCATACACCGAGAATAAGAAAAACTAAAGACGTTATAATAGATTTCCTGATTACCGCGCTTCTTCTTTGCTCGGGAATTTTTTGATTCAAAATCTCAAGCTTAGTATTTACCACATTCTTTTCATCTTCATCGCAATACTGAAGTGAATTTTTGTAAAATATTTCGGCGGATTTATAATCCTTATCGAAGAAGGCATTATCCCCTCCTTCAAGAAGTTTATGCTTGTTGTTAATGAGTGCGACAGCTTTATTATACAAGACTTTCAGCTCGGTGTTTCGGTCATCTGTACGCAGGTACTTCCGTGCAATTGTAAGAGACTCGGCATACTTATTTTGATTAATTAAATACTCGACTTCAACGAGAGTTTCTCTGACATCAATTTCGTATGAGTGTGCAGCTTTCTGATTGCACCCGTATATAGCGCAGCCATTATTTTCAAACCAGCAATCTTTATGATACGGAGAATTGCACGACGGACAGAGGAATAATTCATCTGCATTCTTGACAGGTGTCTGGCAATATGAGCAAACTTCTTTTACCAATAAAAATTTTGTTATTAATTCTGAATTAAGATTTAGATATTAATTTTATGGAAGAACATAAAATCAACTGCCTTATAAAGTAGTAGAACACCAAGAAATATTAAAAAAATCCCTGTGAAAAGATTTAATTTATTCAGTGTAGAGGGTTTTATTTTATGAGAATTAGTAGAAACAAATTTGCCTAGCAGATAAAACCAAGCCGTTGTCCCGGTAAGTACTCCGATGGCGAGTAAAAGTCCCGATATAAACGAATCATTTATTACTCCATATCCTTTCAGATAACCCACGATTGCAAACCATGACGCGGGAAGTGTAACAGATGAAAGACAAAGCAAAACTCCCGCAAAGAAATCTGCAAACAATCCTTTTCTTTCTGCCTCAAGTTTTTTGGAGTGAAGAATTTTATTCAATCCCTGTTCTGTTCTATGCATTCTGTCTTCAGCCCGCTTGCGATGTGCTTCTATTTCTTCCGATGAGCCGCCTTCCATTGCACCGGCAATATCTACATTCTTCGTCTTCATTATTTTTACACCATAGATAATTACAACTGCGCATCCAAGTAACGTTAACAGGACGCTAAAAATCTTTTGATTATCTATAAAAAATTTATCAACAAACTCAGGAAGAAAATTTGTTATGATGGTAACTCCACCGTAAGCGATAAGGATGTAAAACATATCCATAAAGCCTGCGCCTGCGCCTATTGCAACTGCGCCCCTCAAATCTTTTTTAAGACCACGGTCAAGTATTGCAAAGTAGGTAGGACCTAAAGGCGGTATGGAAATTATGAAACCCGTAACAAGACCGGCAAGTAAACTTAGAATCAATAGCTATATGTTTTATTTTACAGGTATCAAGTTACCAAATGAGCAGTAGATATTCAATGAAACAATATTAAAAACTCCACTTACAATTTTGAATGTTTTTTATATATTCAGAGTGATGATACTGAAAAAATTCATAATAATTTTTCTTCTTGCATTCACTCTGAATATTGGTATTCAAAGTCCGCGAACTTTATCCCAAACGCAAAGACATATTATTGAAAATATTTTGGAGAAGAATTACTCGAAAGATAATGAAGAGTTTATTAAGGAAGTGGAAAAGAAAAGATTTTCAGAAATGGTGAAGCTTTACATAAATATTTTACAAGCACATAAAAACTTTACTTATTACAACACTTCATAAATGGTAATCTTCCCCTTTCCTCAACCGGTATTTTTCAGGAAAGGGGAAAAAAAGATTATGTAGTTATAAATTATATTTAATTTGCTATAACGGGGTTAAGTATCTGTAAAGCAGTTATGAAATTTATATTAAATTCAGTCCGTTAAAACTTCCACCTAAAATTTTCTTATCATTCACATTAAGCCATTTATTCAAAACCTCAGCATAAATATTTCTGAAGTCAATGTCGTATTTCAAATCACCGTTATCTAAATTTGTCAAGTCGGGAGCAGCATTATAAAATCCTGGCTTCTTCAGATTTCCGTTTATCACAAAAATATTGTTTGCTGTTCCATGGTCTGTGCCGCCGCTGGCATTTTGCTTTACGCGTCTGCCAAACTCAGAGAATGTCATTATAAATACATCGTTAAGTTTATCGTTGCCCTTCAAATCATCTGTGAAAGAATACAATCCTTCAGATAGTTCTTTCAATAAATTTTCCTGCTTGCCATTCTGACCAACGTGGGTATCGAATCCTCCCAGCGAAACATAGAAGACCTGTGTATCTATTCCCGACACAATCAGTTCCGCAATCGTTTTTAAGTTAGCAGAGAACTGTCCCTTTGGATATTCTATTTTTGATTTATAAATCTTTGAAGTCTTATAGACATATTCCGCAGAGCTTGTTGCTTCTACAATTGTTTTATAAAGGTAGTCAACATTTTCATCGTCATGTTTATTCTTATTTGCATTCGCTACGTCATTGAAATATTTTTCAGATGTACTCATAAAAAACTTTTCAGGATTCTCAACTGCTATACCGTTATACTTTTCTCCCTTAAGCGCAAGACTCAGTGTATCATTTACTTCAATTGCATTGTATGGATTTTTACAATCGGGACATTCTGAGTCCAGATATCTTCCTATCCAGCCGCTCGTTACATATTTATCTGATGCCGAAGCGCTTTGCCATATATCCATTGAGCGAAAGTGCGACCTATCGGGATTCGGATAGCCAACGTTATTTATCACCGATAGCAATCCGCTTTCATACAAAGATTTAAACTTCGGCATTGCAGGATTAAATCCAAGCTCATCCGTAATTTTCAAAACATCTTTCTCAGCAATGGCTATTGAATTTCTTGAACTATAATATATATCATTCTTATAAGGAATAACTGTGTTGAGCCCATCGTTTCCGCCGGAGAGCTGCACAATTACAAGCTTCTTCGCTCCGCTTGCTAAAAATTTATCAGTAATTTCTTTTGCCTGCAGAGGTTTTATGAAATTTGGAATCATCATAGATGCCGATGCCAGCGCGGAAAACTTGAAAAAATCCCTTCTAGTTACTTTAGCCATGATACTTGGTGTTTAATTTTTAAAATTAACAAAGCTGGTACTCCGGTAAAGACATAAGTCTCACTATCAGACTTTCTATCATATTCTCTTTAGATGAAATATCCGAGTAAGTCAAAGCAAGGCGCTTCGTATTTACGTTAATATCTTTTTGCAAAACAAATTCGGATAAAATATTCACAAGCTCTTCTTTATCATACTTGCCGAATGTAGTAAAATAATCAGAGAGATTTATATTCGTCTTCACTTGTTTAAAAAATCTTTTTTCTTTTGCAGAGTTATCCGGTTTTTCTTTTTTCTTCTTCTGCATACTCACATCTTCATTCTGCATGCTTCCCTCTTTCACATTATCTTCATCGGGAGTGTCCTTATAGGAGAATTCCAACTCAGACGATTTAAATAAAACTTCCGGCAGCTTCATTCTGAACATCAACGATGAAGTATCTATCCAGTTTTTCCCCCCGGGCCAGCCTGCTACATTCGGTGGATTCAGCAGCATCTGGCCCATTGATTTCTCCATAAACAGTATTGGCAAATCGTTTTCAAACTTGACGTTGTAGACTCTCATCATTCCTGAAATTAATTCAGCGGGGGATTTTATCTTCGCTCCTATATTTTTTTCATCGTAAAACCAGTCGGATGTGAAAATGTTTTTCATTAGTTTTTCTATATCATAGTCTGAACCATAAAAATCGTCAGCTAACTTTTTCACAACCGATTTATCAATATTGTTTTCGTTTACAAAATATTTATAAATTTTATTTGTTATAAACTCTGCTGTCTTTTTGTTTTCAAGAATCATTTTAATAATATCTTCCCCTGAAAAATTTCCTTTCTTTCCAAGAAAGACTTTTTCATCTTCATCGTGCTGTTTATCGCGGAATACATATTCACCATCTTCATTAAATCCCCAGCCGGTAAATGCTCTTGCAGAATTTTTTATATCGTCTTCAGTATAATTCCCTCTGCCAAGTGTGAACAACTCCATTACCTCGCGCGCAAAATTTTCATTAGGACTTTTCTTTTTGTTCTGCTGATTGTTTAAGAATTGAAGCATTGCAGGATCTTTAGAAACTGCCATCAATAAATCTCCAAACTTTCCGAGCGCAAATTTTCGCAGAGTATTATTTTGATTTTGATTGAACATCGGCACAGGGCTTTTACAAGCAAAATGTCCGTGCCAAAAAAGCGTCATCTTCTCTCTAAGTTGTGCATTATCATTGGCAAGTTTGTTAATCCATTTAACGTTCAATTTTATTATATCCTCACGAAATGCTTTCTGAATTTTCTTCTTTTCTTCCTTAGTGAGGTTTTCCCTAGCCTCTTTTTTCATCTTATAACTTCCCGCATACTCACCGTAATCAACACTTAAATCCGTTGAAGTTTTTGAGGCGGAAAAAATATTATTTGTAATCTCAGAAAGTGATTTATTCTGAACTTTATTTAGTTCGGATATGCTTATTCCAAATCCCGCTCTGTTGTAAAGGTGTTGTATTTTTCTTTGCTGCGTTAGGCTCATCATGAATTATTTAATCATAAGACACTTATAAAAGAAAATAGTTTAATGACAAAATTTATCTATGTACTTTACAAAAGAATTCCTTAAATTTATATATGCTGACAAGAAAAAACAATATAAGGTTTTTATTTTTTATTTTTGGATGCGCCCTCTTTCTATTTGCATTCTTACAGTACAAGCCCTCACATAAACCTCCTGAACCAAAAAAGAAGAATATATATGGTGTAAAAGATAAAACTGTGGAAGTCGATTTAGAAAAAGGTGACAAAAGATTTTGTATTACTTATGAAGGACAGGAGATGGGTATTGATTTGAAAGATAGTGAAGGGAATCACTGCAAGCTTGCAGTAAACGATTTATCCGTGAGCTATCCCGGTGAAAAAATCACCGAGATAAAGAACTCTGGAAAATATTTTTTAGATATTAAAGCTGTAGGATACTGGCAGGTAATGATAATAGATTCCCAATGATTAATCTGTACTTAACTCACCCTCAATTACAATCTTTGCATTACTGATTACCTCTAAAGAATTGTTATTTAAAATCCTCAATTTAAAATATCCGCCTCTTTTTGATAACTGATAAGCAGATAACTCTTTCTTATTAAGTATATCACTCCAGTACTTTGCGAGAACTGAATGCGCCGAACCCGTGGCCGGATCTTCATTTATTCCGACTGCCGGAGCAAAGAATCGTGAGTAAAAATCAAATCCTTCATCTTCAGATTTAGTGGTTACACAAACTCCTCTGAACTCACTCGAAGCAGATTTTAATTTTTCAAAATTTGGAGAAATACCCAAGAGCATTTCCTTATCTTTTATTCTCACAACTAAATCCTGATTATCTTTGCAATACTTCACATCTTCAACCGATTCTATTTGTAATGCATCTAAAATTTTATCCGAAGAGAACGGCGTACTTTCGAATAACGGAAAAATCATTCTCAATTTTTCTTCGTGCTTGAATGCAGAAAGCTTTAAATTAAAATGAGTAGTGAACTCAACATCTTCCATTCCGAATTTTTCAAACAAAACTTTTGCAGATGCCACTGTTGCATGCCCGCAAAAAGGAATTTCCACCTGAGGAGAGTAATATCTTATTGAATATTTTTTTTCATCGCTGCCTTTCGTAACAAATGCCGTCTCCGCAGCATTTATTTCCATAGCAATGTTTTGCATCAATGCTTCGTCAATTTTTTCTTCAAGCAGACAGACTCCTGCAGGATTTCCTTTGAAGGTTTCATCGGTAAATGAATCTACTAAATAGGTTTTTATTTTCATGATTATTATTTCTTATTAGAATATGTAGTTGTTAATAGTTCACAATCAAAAATACTTGCCGGGGAAATAACAGTTTCATCATAAGGTACATTTACACCATATCGCTCCTCCATAATTTTTTTTACAGGTCCGCTTGTTAAATCGAAGCTTTTAAGTTTCTCTAACTTACCTACCTCAATATCTGCGCCTCTTTTGTAAATCTTCCAGACAAGCTCTGAACAATAAATTTTCTCATCAGACCACCCGAAATAAATATCGTAATCTTTTCCTTTCATCATCTCTGCCTCACTTCTCATAATGCTTACTTTATTTTCATTCAAGAGTTTATCAAAGTTTTTTAACCGCTTAATTACAAAGTGCCCGTTCTGTCCTCTCGCAATCCATTTATTCAACGAA
>JBBRQV010000065.1:0-16623 GCA_038225955.1 Ignavibacteria bacterium
ATAAATATAGCAATTATACTCCTATTTATACTGACTTTATCTTCGTGCTCTAAAAAGCCCGATACTGTTTATGTGAACGGAAAAATTTATACAATGGATAACAATAATACCATTGTTGAAGCTGTAGCAGTTAAAGACGGCAAGATACTTGAAACTGGTACAACTAAAGCAATTACGGATAAATACGGCAGTGAGAATACAATCGATTTGAAGGGAGCAATTGTAATTCCGGGAATGACTGATGCAAATGGGTCACTCGTAGATTTCTCTGAGAATCTTAACTATGTAAATCTTTATTATGTACGAAGCCTAAGCGAATTAAAAAAGACTTTGTCTGAGCGTGAAAAAACTCTCAAGCCAGGCGAAATTCTAGGAGGTATTGGTTTATTTGAAGCGCTGCTCCCGGAAGTGGATGTCGACAGATTAAATAAATATTTTTTAGATTCCATTTCAACTAAAAACGGAATATACATCGTTAACTTTGACGGCTCGGTAGCTTTTGTTAATTCTAAACTTTTATCTACAATAGGAGTGGATGCCAAATCTGAGGCAAGCGGAGAAGGAGAAATAGTTAAAAATGATAAAGGTGAACCTCTTGGAATATTTGTTGACGATGCTACAGATATAGTAAAAGAAAAGCTGCCGGAAATTTCTCATGAAGAGAGATTAATTCAGGTTGAAAAAGGATGTAATGAACTTCTTAAGTATGGTATTACAGAAGTGCATGACAGAAGTATTGGCGAGGGCGGTGTTGACGTTTTTAAAGAGCTGATTGATAAAGGAAGTTTTCCTATAAGAATGTACGGAGTACTGACAGGCAACGATAAACTTTTTGAAGATTATTTAAAAAAAGGAATTGAATTAAATTATAAAGATAAGCTGACGGTACGCTCAGTCTGCCTGGATTATGACGGTGCATTTGACATTCAGGATGCTGCAATGAGAGACGATTATAAAGATGAACCAAAGAGGAAAATTCCTTATAGCGATGAGTTTGAAATTGAAAAAGTATTTAAGCAGGCGATAGATAAAAATTTCCAGTTTTCTGTAAAGACTGTAGGCGATAGAGCTGTTACCGGTGCATTAAATATGATTGAAAAAGTTATAAAAGAAAAAAATCCTAAAGACCATCGTACGATTTTAAGTTCAGTCGAATTTACTGAGCCATCCGATATTAATAGGTTAAAAGATTTAAAAGTACTCGCGAGTATTAATCCTGAAAAAACTGTTTTAGATTTACCCGTTATTCCTCAGATAATCAATCCTGATGTCAGCAAAAAATCGGGTCTGTGGAACTCAATTATCAAATCATCAGGAAGTATATTAACAGGCTCTGAGTTTCCGTACAATCAAATTAATCCGTTTATTCAAATGTACTATCTGACAATGCGTCAGATATTAGATACAAATATGACTTTGCCGGGAGCTGAGCAGAAAATTAGTATATTGGAAGCGCTGAAATCTTATACTACTTATCCCGCTTACGCATCGTTTGAAGAGAGTATTAAGGGCAGCATTGAGAAAGATAAGTTTTGTGATATGGTTATAATCTCCAATGATATTTTTACATCTGACCCTAAAAAGCTTTTAGAAACAAAAGTTTTAATGACAATTATTAATGGTAAAGTTGTTTACGATTCGAAAAATTCAGTAAGGTAATAATGGAAAAAATTACTAACCCAACGGTATTAGACATAATAAAATCTTCTACTGAATTGCTTGTAAGTAAGAACATTGCAAGTGCCAGATTGAATGTTGAATTATTATTGTGCGAAGTTCTGGATTGCGATAGGGTAAAACTATATCTTGATTTTGAGAAGCCTTTAACTAAAAATGAGCTAGACCTTTATAGAGAGTGGTTCAAGCGAAGGATGAACCACGAGCCCCTGCAGTATATTACAGGACATGCATATTTTTACGGATATAGATTTAAAGTTGATGAGAATGTTTTAATCCCAAGGCAGGAAACAGAGATACTTGTTGAAAAAGTTCTAGAGGATATTTTAAAGAATGTTAAAAATAACCCAAAGGATATTTTAAATATTCTTGAAATAGGAACAGGTTCGGGCTGCATAACAATTGCATTAGCAAAGAAACTTGATGAGCAAAACCAAAATTATAATATTGTTGCGATTGATGTTTCAAAAGAAGCGCTTGAAATTTCAAAATATAATTTAGAGAAATTAGAAGGAGATACAAGTAAAATTTCATTTGTAGAAAAAGATATTTTTGATATAGATAAATTCAATAAGGATATAGATTATATTGTTTCGAATCCGCCGTATATACCGTTCAATGAGTTTGAAGCTTTGGATGAAGAAGTAAATAAATATGAACCTACAATTTCTTTAACTGATTATAAAGACGGCTTAAGCTTTTATAGGAAAATCATAGAGCTTTATTCCAGTACGATAATAACCGGCAGATTATTTTTTGAAATTGCTTATAATCAGAAAGAAAATCTTGAGAAATTATCGAATGAATTTAAAGGACTGAAATTGTCGTTCTATAAAGATTACAGTGATAATTTCAGAGTGTTAGAGGTCAGTAAATGATTGCAGTGATACAAAGAGTTTTATCCTCTTCAGTTACTATTGATAATAAACTGCATAGTGAAACAGCTAAAGGGCTTTTAGTATTACTGGGAGTGAAAAGCGGTGATACAGAAGAACATGTAAAATACCTTTCAAAAAAAATTATTGACTTGAGGATATTTTCAGATGAACATGGGAAAATGAATTTGAGTGTGAAAGATATTGAGGCAGAAATAATGCTGATATCTCAATTCACTTTATGCGCTGATAATGGGAAGAGCGGAAACAGGCCAAGCTTTATTCTAGCTGAGAAACCTGAAAGAGCAGCAAAGTTATATGAATTAATGATAACTGAAATGGAAAATTTGCATGGAAACAATAAAATAAAAAGTGGAGTTTTTGGTGCGGATATGAAAGTCGGATTGGTAAATGATGGTCCTGTTACAATTATTTTAGAGAGATAACTGTGCGATGAATTTTAAAAACGAAAAAATATATTTATTAGGTGCGGGAAAAGTCGGCTCTTCATTTGTATATGAATTTCTGAAAAAAAAGTATTCGCTGAAATTTGTTTCTGAACGAAATTTAAGAAAACAAAAAAGTCTAACAACAGATTTAGAGAAGAAAAAAATACTTCATTCTGAAAAAATCGAAAGTGCTTTTGTAATGGATGCTGATGTAATTTTTATCATGACTCAGGATGCATATATTTCACCTGCTATTGAAGATATAAAAAAAATGAAGTTAGATTTAAGAAATAAATTGTTCATTCATATTTCGGGTTCGTTATCAACAGAAGTTTTTAAACCTCTGAAGATTGCAAAAAGTAATTGCGCATCATTTCATCCGATACAAACTTTCAGCGAGGTTACTAATAATAATTCTTTAGTTGAAAATATTTATTTCGGAATTGAAGGCGGAAAGAATGCAGTCGAATTTGTAAAAAAAATTGCAGCTGATTTTCGGTCTAACTATATTATGGTGAATCCGAAGAAAAAATATTTGTATCACGTTGCATCAGTTATTACTTCCAATTATTTAATTGGTTTAATTCATGCAGCATCAAAGATTATAAAGGAAATTGGGGCAGATGATAAGAAGACATATAAGATATTTGAACCGATTATAAAAAACACTTTGGAAAATATTGAAAGACAGGGAACTGTAAAATCGTTAACAGGACCTATAGATAGAAATGATGTAACTATAATAGAGAAGCATATAAAAGAGCTTAAAAAAGTGGATACCACGCTTACATCTTTATACCTAAATTTTGGTATAATTGCCGCAGAACTTGCGGAGAAAAAACGTAGTATAAGTAAGAAAGAGAAAATTAAATTAGAAAATCTGATGAAGAAATATCTACGTGCTTAACTAAATAAAACAAATGAAATTGAAATCACTTTTCGTTGCTATAATTTTTATCTGCCCTATATTATCTTTTGCGCAGGATACATTGACCTCGCCTGTTATTAAAAAGGGCTCATCTAATCCGGGGGGTATTTTCATTGCTCCTAGTTTATCAGCCGTGTATCCGTCAGGCGATTTTGCTTCAACAGCTAAAATAGCAGCTCAGTTCGGTATAAGACTGGAGTATTCTTCAAAGAAAATTTATCCATTTGTTATTAGCGCTTTGTTTGAATCAGCTAATCACCATGGCAAAGATGATTTTCTTACTGCTTATGTTTTGAATTCTTATAATACAAAAATTATAGCTATCGGCGGCGCAGTGGATATTATTTTATCTAAATATCTTAAGACTAACTTTACAATTCCTTTTGCAACATTTGAAGTGAAGTATATTTCAGCAAAAACTTCAGTTGATCCCGTAACTACTATTGTTCCGGGTACTGCATTAAGCCAAAGTCAGATTTCGTATGGTGGAGGGTTAGGATTTACTTTATATATTTTTGATATTTATGGAAAATATTCTTATTCGAAATCTTATTCAACTTTTAGTGTTAATACCAGATTTCATTTTCCGATATTCAAGTTTAATTAGAACTTTCTGTCCTTCCAATGAATTTTAGTGCCGAATAGGAATGTCCACGGAAGAGTTAATCCATAGAAAGCGAAGAATAATTGGAATTGCAAGAAATAATTGTAAAGTGAATTCAGATTGTAAACACGAATGGGTTTCGAAATCAGCATTATCTCGGAAATCATCTTTACAAAAATAAATAAAAAATAAATCTTCCAACTAAGGAAAATCCATCCGGATATAAGAATTAAATTAACGGGATATAATTCAAGCCCGAGTAAAAGTCCAAGCAGATTTATTTTAAGACCACCCTTGAACCATCTTCTTTTCTGTTTAAATAATTCGTTTAAATCTTTGCATGCCTGGGTTTCCACTAATGATTCTCTATTAATAGGATATTTGATCTTATAACCCTTTGAATGAATTTCCTGCATCAGTGCAAGGTCTTCTGTAACTGAAAATTTTATGTTACCGTATCCGCCGAGTTCTTCATAGACACTTTTCCTAAAAGATAAATTATTCCCAATGCAGCTTAGAGTCATATTTATGCCTGAACTTGCTGAGGCAAGTGTCTGAAGATACACCCAGTCAATTGCTTGAACCTTATGAAAAAGAGATTTTGATGAATTTATAAATGTTACTCCGCAAACCATAGCAGTATCTTTATCGTAATATTTTACAATTTCCTGAACCCAATCCTTACTAACTTTGCAATCTGCATCTGTGCCTATAATTATTTCGCCGTTAGACTGCTTTATTGCTGTATCAAGAGCATTTGCTTTTCCTTTGAGATTAGTAGAGCTTTCAGAGCGTGAATCGATTACTTTAAAATAACTAAGGCCTTCTGTTCCTCTCAGCATTATTTCTTTAGTCTTGTCAGTCGACTTATCATTGACAAGAAAAATTTCAAGATTCTCTTTATTGTAAGTAACTTTTTTTAGCGATGAAATACATTCGGCGATAATTTTTTCTTCATTCTTAGCAGCGACTATAATAGTTACTTTGTTATTAAGAGATGTGTTAACTATTGGCAGAGAAATGGATTTTTGTAATCCACATCTTAATAAGAAATGTGTCAGGAAGTACGCAGCTATTAAAATAATTGTAAAAATTACCATGCAAGGAAATATAGTGAAGATATGAGTATGAAGATTAAATAGAAATAAATTTTAAACTGCATAAAAAAAGCGGAGTTGTACCGTTCCGCTTTCTTAAAATAAAATATTTTTTTAAATTACTTTACGACTGCAATCTTAATTATTTTTGTTTCAGTTGTGCCGTCAACAGTTGCTTCAATCACACCATAATAAACACCGCTTTGAACAGTAGATACATCCCATACAACTTCATTATCTGCATTGGAAACATTCTTTGAAGGAAGTGCCGTAACAAGCTCGCCTGATAAATCTAATATTTTAATGCTTACCACGCCGGCAGTTCCGTTTATATAATATCTGATAAAAGTTTTACTGTCATAAACAGGATTTGGCCAGTTATAAACTTTATCCTTAGGTAATTTTTCTGTGTAACTTGGAGCAACATAATTTGATTGAGTACTATAGTTAGAGTGGAATCTATCTTTTAAATAATTTTTCCAAAGAATTTTGCTCTCATTATAAACAGTAGTTGTTTTAAAAGCGTAAAGATATCCGTCTCTACCGTAAGCTAAAATTCCAAGTGTATCATTCAAGTTTGCAAGGGCAGGAGTAGAATTTGAGTTTATCCCTGCTTTCACCGGAAATCCACTAACTAATTTACCATTAGTACCATAGGCAAATAAATCACCTGACTCAGAGGTAAACAGTAAATCGAAAACGCCGTCGTTATTAATATCAGCAACTGAAACTCCCGACGTTATCTTCTGATTAAAATTAACAGGGAAATTTTCAAGAATAGTCCCGCCTGAATTTATCGCATAAATTTTATTATCTGCGTTAAATATAATTTCCTGCCTGCCGTCATTATTAATATCCGCAAGGACAGGTGAGGATATTACATTTGTAATTGCGTAATTCAATGCCAGCTTAGTTCCGTTTATGTAAAATTCGTTGCTATTATTTACAGTTAAGATATCAGTTGAGCCTATTGAAAGCAAACTGCCTGAGGCAATAAATTTATTGTTTGAGTTTATATATGTGAAAGTATCAAATGGAGCTTTTGCAAATTCGATAATTGGAGAGTTAAGTGAATCTATTCTTCGCGGGACTAAATCGTAATCATATGCATATACAGCTCCATCATCTTTCGCTAAATAAAAATATTGACTAAATCCTTTTAGTAAAACCGGTGAGTTTGTTTTACCCGATGTCCAAACTTTTTGATTTGTTGATAAAGCATTAGAGTAAATAGAAACTATTTGTTCCCCTGCACCAGAAACAAATTGGTTTGTGGAATTTTGGAAGCCAGTCAAAATATATTTTGCGCTCCCTGATAATATTAAACCTGAAGGATTGTTGTTAACTGATAAACCATTGTATTTAAAACCATACGCGTTATTACTAGTGTTCACAAAAATATCATTGCGTGTTGTATCTGAAAATTTTAATCCTATAGGCTGCGCATTTCCGCTTGTATCAATTCCTACAAACTTTGGAAAGCCCGCAAGAGGTTTAATAAAATCATTTCCAATTGTAATTTTGAACGTCATCAAAGTATCCTGAGCAGAAAAATCTGTTATATTAATACCGTTATTTGCTAAAGAATAACTTAATGAATTCGGAATAGATGTCGGCGTAAAAGCATTTTTATAAATAGTTGAAGGAACGTAGTGATAACCATTAAACCAGTAATCTACAATAGTTCCGTCACCTGTAACCGAGCCAAATGGGGAATTGAACGTTACGCCAATCTCCTGCGCACCTTTTGCTTCAACGAGGTCAACGCCTTTGTGGTCTATGTTATTATTAATTGTGTTCGCAGCTAAGTTTGCATTGATAACATTTTCATCAATGTGCCATATAAGCACCCCGCCTCGGTATTTTATTGTGTCGTTTATAAGTCCGGGTAAGCTCCAGTCCAAATCTTCTACATCAGTTATATTTCCACCAACTTGTGAAGTATTAAAATAGATAAAATTATCTACATCTTTTGGATAAGTAGTAACATCATTGAAAGCTCTATTGCGGGTAAATAATTTTTGTCCGTTATTAAGATAGTCACGATTTCTATTCTCAATTAAAAAATATTCCTTACTGTTTATTAATACTTTGTACATAGTTGAATCGGTATTGCTTGTATTACCTGATGAAGTTTTAATCTTTAGATTAGCGCTTCCGGAAGAAATTGTAATCGGGTTTACCCATCCCATATAAACCTTTTCCCATGCAGATGGTTCAGGCGGGAAGAGTCCGTTAAAACTAAAAATTGATTGCCCATCCATTAAGCCAAATCTGCCGATTGCAGTCTTGCCTGTGTTTGTATTAAATAAATCGGGAAGCCCTAAATAGCTTCCTAAACTTGCTGTGAGTATTCCATTCATACCAAGCTCGAGAGTAAAATTTCCTGATGAAAGGTTTAACTCTCTTACTTCCGTAGAAGGAATGATTAAAGAATTTTTAATATTAAAACCGTCGGCTGTCTGAAAGCCGTTGTATGAACTTCCGTAAAACTCCTGTAAATTTTTTAATCCTAGATAAACTGAAGGTAAATCAAATGGTGTGGGGTCGAATCCGAATATTGATGTTAAATCTATATCTCTGCCTACTCCTGCGTGAAAAATAACAAATGCAGTTTTCGCCGGGTCGTATTGTGAAAAATTTATAAAGCTATCTGCTCTTGCCCATGCATCTGTGAACAAATTACCAAGCTTGGAAAAATTTTCATTCCTTTGCGGTGAGTAATCCTGCATTTTATTCGGAAGATGAACAACATTCCCGAATAACTGATATGTGATTATCAGTTTCCCATCTGAAACTTTATTGAAATAATTTTTCAGAAACTGAAGATGGTCTGCAAAGTATGTGCTGTCGTAAGGAGGGGAGTCAATTACCGTATCTCTTCCTGTTGAAGGATTAAGATATTTATTGGATAAATCAAATTTACCGTCTCCTGTTGATTGCGAAACATTATCAAGCTGGAAATCTGCCAAGATTGCAACAACTTTTAATGTATCGGGAAATGCGCTGAATGATTTTGGTGATAAACTTTTATTTTCAGCTCCGAATTTTAAGGGGTGCGATAACTTATAATCAGTTCCTTTATTCTGCGCAAACGTTAATGCAGATGCAAATATTAATACCAGTGAGAAAACTTTTCCGATTAATTTCATGTGTAATATAAACTTTATAAAAATAAACCTGACAAATCAATACAGACCTGTCAGGTTTTTGTTTCAACTTTATTAAAAAGTGTTTAGAAATTTACCAGCAAGCCGAATCTTAATGTATTGGCAAGCGGGTGATTTTCTTCAATTGCACTAATGTAACTGAAATCAAATCCGTATACGCTGTATCTTATACCTGCACCAAGTGTGATGAACTTTCTATTACCGTTTGAAGGGTCCTCGTAGAAATATCCTGCTCTTAAAGCAATAAGTCTTGGAGCTCCGTACCAATACTCAGCACCAACTGATGTCTGGAATGTTTTAGCTATTCCTTCAGGACCGCCTTTAAATGATGTAAAGATTGCCTTGTAGAAAGGATCTGACTGCGGCTGATTTGCATCATCTGTATATCTATTTACAAGCAGTTTTGAAAAATCTGCTGTTAGAGTCATGTTATTGAATTCGCTTTTTACAACATCATAAGCAAAGCCGAATCTTAACTGAGTTGGAATCGGGTCTGCCTGAGCAGCGTCAACGTAAGAAATTTTTGGTCCAAGATTAGAAAGATTAACACCGAAAGAGAATTTATTCTTTAACCACTTTGCTCCTGTTTGTGGTCTCCACAAAGCAGATAAGTCAAAACTTGTTGTGAAAGCAGTTCCTGTTCCTACTTCATTTCCAACGTGCAAATCGTTAGGTGATAATCGGCTATAGATAAATCGTGTTGTAATACCAACACCCCAGGCCGGGCTTAATTTTGTGGCATATGCTAGGGCTATTGCCATTTCATAAGCTTTGTAGTTGTTTCCTGTTTCTCTACCTGTTTCGTCGGTTACGATAATCTCACCAATGTTAAGGTAAGTTAAACTTGCACCTACTGTACCGTTAATACTCTTAATATACTTTCTGCCTGCAACGTAATCGTAGAACAAGTCTCCGATATTTAAACCTGCAAGCCAAGGACTATGTGTGAAGTTTACTTCAGTACCTTGTGTTTGGAAAGCCAACCCAGATGGATTCCAATGCATTGCTGAAGCGTCATCAGCAATAGCTGTACCTGTTTCACCCATAGCTGCAAACCTTGAGTTGGGTCCAATCAATAGAAAGGGAACGCCTGTGGATACGGCTGTACTACTCTGCGCAAAAGTATCCGAATTTGAAATTACCAAACTCGAAAGCAATATTAGAACAGCTAATATTTTCATATTCATTTTGTTTAACATTAAATGTATTTCCTCTGTTTATTTTATTATTATTGTAATTTTGCTAATTTATTGACGTTACTTTGTGATATAGTACCGTCTTCTGATTTTATAGTTAATTTATATATATAAGTTCCGTTTGCAATGTTATCGCCGTCGTTATCTCTTCCGTCCCAATCTATACTTACAAATTTATCCGTAATACCCGTTTTATTCAATTCTTTTATCAATCTTCCCGATACTGTATAAATCTTCACTGTTGCATTCAAAGTCTTGTCGAAATTATGATTGAATACAAATGAAGTATTGCTCTTCATCGGATTTGGATAATTGTAAACATTCTCCAATGTAAGTGCAGAGCTTGTTTGTACATTGAACTCAATATTCGTAACTGTATAGTTGTTGTAAGTATCGAATGCTTTTATAGAGAGAGTGTTCTTGCCTGTCTGTAAATTCTGAAGTTGATACTGAACCGTGCCATATTGATAACCATTAGTAGAATTATATGAAGAAGTCAGGTCAATTTTATTCTGCTCGTTGTTATTCAAAGTGGCTTCTATTTTGTGGCCAATTGTTCCTGTTAAATTCATACCGAACGGATCGAAGAAATCGGCAATCAGTTTAGGATTTTGATTTACTAAATCTCCATTTCTGAAATTTCTGCTATCGAGGTAAAGATTTACTGATGGACCTGTAGTATCGGGCGCAGCAGCTGAATCTATTCCGCTGATAGTAAAATTATCAGTATATCCTACTCCGTTAGAAGATGTATTCTGGAAGTAAGCTAAAATTTTTCCTTTCCCTGTGCTGTAAGAGATATCTTTTGGAACTATAAACTCAAGATTCCATAATCCGCTTACAACGTTCGCTTTACCAATAAAAATAGTTCCGCCGTCTAATCTGAAATCGAACGGATAACCAAAATCTTCAATATGAATTTGTTTGTCAACATCTAATACTTTTATTGAAATTGAGCCATTATAGCTATTCCATAAAGTTGAGTCAGGTCTAAGTACACTTCCTGAAATTTTTACTTTTTGGAGAGCCTTCATTTGTACAATGTCGGTGCTAACCGGTCCATTTATGCTGTCAATTCTTGTGAAATACTGCGGGATACCGATTCTCAACGATGGGTCGCAGAGTAAGGCGAATTTCAAATCGTTATCAAGAAATAAAGTCTGCTTTGTATTATACATTGCCTTGCCGACTCTGATCGGGAGATTCAATGTATCCTTTAAGATTGAGAAATTATCCCAGAACAAATTATTGAAAGTTGCGTTAGGCGCTGCATATACAGGTCTCACAGCTGCTACAACACCAATAGCACCTTTATTAGGCTCTGAGACTAACTGCTCAGCTGCACTGATGCCGTATGGGTCATCCCATCTTGCAAGGTCGCAGCTTGCAATCGTAAGGAAGGTATATTTATTTTTATTATTTAATAAAGGAATGCTGATTTGTCTCTCAAAAATATGTTCATGTGCCCATAAGTCTGTGCTACCGTGTCCTGTGTAATTAATAATTAATCTTCCTTCATTCCATCCATTTACGATTACAGGGTTCACATCCGGTTTTCTTCTTCCCTGTGGAGTATAAATTGCAGGGTAGCTTACAATATAAACTTTTTCCTTTTCAAAATATTTTGGAGTATGATTTTCTGCAACGTCTTCGCATTGTCCGGTGTGTAATGAGCCTTCCTGACCAAGTGTGCTTTCTGTAGTCCATCCGTCATCAGCAACAAACATTATTTTATCTCTCCACCTGTCAAAATTTACCGGGTCTTCGTATGAAATAAGTTTATCTATATATACATTAGCTTCAGCTTCTGAGTTTGCGCACATACGCCCCGTGCCAAAATCAGGTACAGACGGAGTCGGAGCAGTAAAGCATTCATTAATTTCCATTGTAAAGTCATCACTGCAAAAACTGGCAATGTCATCACTTGCATCAGAGCTTATTTCAATCGGGGGAATAAAGTTTTTTGTCCCGAGATTATAAATATTTTTATAATCATAACTTCCATCTCCGAAGAAAAATACAAGAGTAGGGCGAACCGTCCATGTATTATATGCATATCTCATAAAATTTCTCATTGCAACGGGGTCAAGTTTTCCTCCTGCAAATTCATTGTAAACCTGCTCTACATCTACAAGAGCAACTTTTAATGAATTGAATCCTGAATTCTCTCTGTAATTTTTATATCTGTTTGCGGCATTTACAAATTCTTTAGGGTAAAAAACAACCATATCTGCTCCGGCAGAAAGATTCCCTTTTAAATTTTGATTGGCAGTTCTCGTTACACTAGCCGGTGTTTTATAATTTTGACCGCCGATTACATAATATTCATTCGGAAAATTTTCCGCATGTGTTGCTTGAAATTTTACCTGACCTCCCGAAAATGATATAGGAGTAATCATTTTTACCTGGGAAGAACTCGAAACATCAAATACTTTTACATCTGTTGATGTAAATCCTGAAGGTCTGTATTCAACTGTGCCTGATGTATCAATACCATTAAAATGAAGAACATTGCCGTCTGCGCTAGCAAAACTTCTTTTGTATAAAATTTCATAAAAATCATAGTAACCAGCGCTCTGAGAGGAATTGCCAAGTGATGCAGGTAAAGATACTTTTAGGCTTACAGATGTTCGTCCCGGTGTCAAAGGATATGATACTCCGAAGTAAGGTGGATTCCAATTCCCTAAATAATCTAAATTTATTTTTGCAAAACTAAATAATCCTGAAACGGGGTACACATATTTAATAGTTTGAAATCCTGAATTTGCATCTGCAACATTAAAATAATTATCGACTGTCGAACCGTTGCCTAATCTCATTCTTAAATTAATTTCACTGCCATCAACATATCCTTTCAACTCTTTATTAAAAGAGAAAGCTTCGTTTAATCCTATTCTTTGGCTTACCCACAAGAGACCTGTTGCGCCCAGATTGTTAATCTCGGGGTCGTCAAATGTCTTATCTGTAAACGTAGGAGGTGTGTTTATATTTGGAATATTAGGGCTGATAATATTTTGCATTCTTAATCCATTTGCATTTCCAAAAGTAATCCAATAGTAATTAGCTTTGGAGTAAGGATTCTGGGAATGAAAGTATGTATTTGAAGTAGAATCATACTGCCATTCAGCAGGACCTTGCCCGTAGAATAATACGTAATCATTATCGTTGAATACTCCGTCAGATTCTCCCTCTACGTAAATAGCATTTTCATAGGGGTCGAACGGGTAATCGGAGCAATTACTATAGGGCACTTCAAATCCGTTGTTACCATAAATTTTAATTGTCTTCGGATTAATAGCGCTTACATTAATTCCTGCAGATTGCAGATAGTTTTTATCAAGCTTATACATACCCGATTCTTTGATTTCCATTTTATAGAAATCACCGGATGCAAAAACACTATTATTAACTAAATTATCTTTTAGATTATTAAACTCTTTTGTTGACCAGTTCTCTGCATCTCTCCAATTTAATGCAGCCCCTTTTAAAAATTCTTTTTCCTCGACGCTTAATGGTTTGTTCAATATAATAGGCGCAGTGCCAAAAGTAATTCTCATTCTTATGTAAGAATATTTCTTAACTACTTTCGATACAGGATTGTATTCAACAGGACTAACTATTACATTTGCAAAGTAACGGTTTCTAGTAGCTCCAATATTTCCAATCTGAGCAGGTGAATCGGATGGCAGGAATTTATTTACTGCATATGATTTATCATTCTTAATATAATCACTCGTAAAATTTTCTTCTTTATTTTTAATTACTTTTTTAGGAGTAGGAATCGGAGTAACATCTGCGTTTGCAATCGTTTCAAATTTTGAGTCAAGAATTTCAATTTTATTATTAAGCTGTGAGGTAAAATATAAAGGGAATGCTCTAAATCTTAAATCAGGCTCGCCGTATTTCTTGCCGTTTACCTGTGCGTATTTAAAATCATAACTATTTTTTTCGTACTGAGGCGTATACTCTATTTCAATGTAGCTTTGGTTAGAAGCAATTATTTTAAAATCCGGAACTGAGCTCTCTTGTTTCATAGAAGAAACTGTTCTTGTATCAGTGGGGGATTTTGTTTCTACTGATTTTTTGCTCTGAGAAAAAATAGAAGTATTTAGTAATAGTATCATTATTAATACAACTGAATTCTTCACGTTCATTTTAAAATTTTAAGTTTAATATATAAAATAAAAAACCATTTATTAAAGTTCAATAATTCAAGGAATTGAATGTACTTTAATAAATGGTCAATATTATATCGATAAGAAGGTGTTGTTTTTAAACTAAATTAATATCAAAAACTCTTTAGACTTCTCCTTGTTAGATTTGTAATTAAAACAAATATAGAAGTAGTATATTAAAAAAACAAGACTGAATTATTTTTTCTTTTTCAAACCCATCTTTTCAATAACGTCTAAATGGTTCAAAGCGTTTTTTGCTGCTTCCTGCTCTGCCTGTTTCTTGGATTTCCCCTTACCGCTTCCCAAACTTCTGCTGTTTACAAATACTTCAACAGTGAATAGCTTGTTATGCTCAGGTCCTTCCTCTTTTATAACTTTGTAATCAGGGATGTAATCTGTGTGCGCCTGTATATATTCTAAGAATTTACTCTTATGGTTTTCATCAAAATGGTTGAGCCATTTTACATCAAGCTTATTGAAAATTTCTTTATTCAAAAATTCCTTTACGGCTTCATAACCAGAGTCAAGAAATATTGCTCCGATTAACGCTTCATATGCATCCGATAAAATTGTATCGTAACCGTCTTCGATTGATTTCAATGCAGTGAATGATGCCAGTAAATATTTTTGAAGATTAATAACTTTAGCACGCTCTGCAAGGAATTTTTTATTTACTAAGATAGAACGGAATTTTGTAAGGTCGCCTTCTTCATTAAGAGGGAAGTTCTTATATAGATACTCAGCAACAATTAAATCAAGTACTGCATCACCAAGGAATTCAAGACGTTCGTTGGAAATTAATCCGATTGCCTGAAAATCTTTTTTTACTTTAATGAATGAACGGTGAGTTAAGGCAGTTATAAAAAATGTCTTATCTATTATTTTATAATGTATGCTCTGTTGGAAGCCTTCAAAATCAATTTGCTGGATTGCCTTCAATAGAAAATCTTCCGTTTTTTCTTTACTCTTGAAAAATGGAAGATATTTGGTTAATGCCTTCTTAAAAAAATTAAACATGTATTGGGATATGCAAGAGTTATTCTTCGTATTTTTTGAATATTAACGCTGTATTATGACCGCCGAAACCAAGATTGTTAGAGATAACGGCTCTTACTTCTTGTTTAATAGAGGTATTCGGAACGTAGAAGAGGTCGCATTCAGGATCCTTTTCTTCGTAATTAATTGTTGGAGGTACAACTCCATTTACTATTGTAAGAACTGATGCAATTGCTTCAATTGCTCCGGCTGCTCCAAGTAAATGTCCTATCATAGATTTTATAGAATGAACCGGTATTTTATTTGCGCGTTCACCGAATACAGTTTTCACTGCTGTTGATTCATTCTTATCATTATAGTATGTGGATGTACCGTGAGCATTTACTACATCAATATCTTCAGGTCTCATTCCAGCATCAAATAATGCAGTAGTCATCGCGCCGACTAAGCCTTCGCCTTCAGGCGCAGGTTCAGTTATATGGTATGCATCACCTGTTAATCCGATTCCTGCAAGTTCTGCATAAATTTTTGCTCCGCGTTTTATTGCGTGTTCGTATTCTTCTAGTATTAAAGTTGCGCCGCCTTCACCCATTACAAATCCGTCGCGGTTTTTATCAAATGGTCGTGAAGCTTTGCTTGGGTCATCGTTTCTTGTTGAGAGAGCCTTCATTGCATTGAATCCGCCGATACCCATCGGACAGATAACTGCTTCAGCACCTCCTGCTATCATTACGTCGGCAGTGCCTCTTTGGATTAACATAAAGGCATCTGCAATTGAGTGCGCTGATGTTGCGCATGCAGAAACAGTGGCATAGTTCGGACCTTTGAATCCGTACACCATTGAAATTCTTCCTGCGGCAATATCTGCAATCAATTTAGGAATAAAGAACGGGCTGATTCTGCTTGGGTCTTCTCTAGTAACTCCGTCAACAGTTTCACGTGTTTTATATAATTTGTACTGCTCTTCCTGATAAGTATTCATTCCGCCGATGCCTGAGCCGTAAATAACTCCGCAGCGATGAACATCGAGTTTAGCCATATCTTTATCAAGACCGGAATCTTTAACAGCTTCGGCTGATGCAACTAAAGCATATCTTGTGAATGGGTCGATACTCTGGGAAAGTTTTCTATCCAGAAAATTAAGCGGGTCAAAATTCTTTAACTGAGCCGCAAACTTTGTTTTAAAATTTGTAGTATCGAAGTACGTTATGTAATCTACACCATTTTGTCCTGATGTTAGTCCATCCCAGAAATCCTTAACGGATAATCCTACGGGGCTGACTACGCCTAATCCTGTGATAACAACTCTTTTTTTCATCAAACTGCTTTTGGTTATAAAAAATATCGTGCGGTCCAGCGATCGCGGTTGTTAAAACGGCAAGTTGCTATGTTAGAGGCAATGTGGCGAATGAGTTCAACGAAACGAAAGTTTTAGCCACAATATTTCACCTCCTAC
>JBBRQV010000066.1:0-16583 GCA_038225955.1 Ignavibacteria bacterium
CGCAGCCAAAGCAGAAACTACTATTGTAAGGAAGACAGCTAAAACTATATAGCGTGTGTATGGTTTAAAATACGCTATCAGCCGTTTGAGTAAGTATGAATCGAGTCCTTTGTGTAACTGTTCGTCGTTTTTGTTTTTTTGTTAAGCCAAGTAAAACTTTTTTAAGATTCCTGAATTTCTTCTTCGAGTAATTGCTTCTGGTAAAGATCATAATATATTCCGCCTAAACTTATTAATTCATTATGTGTGCCTTGCTCTTTAATCCCGCCGTCAGATAAAACAATAATATTGTTAGCATTTTTTATAGAGGAAATTCTATGTGAAATAATAATGCTCGTTCTGTTCTTCATAACTTTTTTCAATTCGTTCAATATCTCTTCCTCTGTATGTGTATCAACTGCAGAGAGCGAGTCATCAAGTATCAATACTTTAGGATTTTTATAAATCGCCCGCGAGATAGACGTGCGCTGCTTTTGCCCACCTGAGAGAGTAATGCCGCGCTCACCAACAACCGTCTGAAATTTCTCAGGAAACTCTGAAACATCTTTAAATAGCGAAGCAGATTTTGCCGCTTCTACAACTTTATCATAATTAAGTTTATCCTGCGAGTAGGAAATATTTTTTTCTATTGAAGTGGAGAATAAAAAAGATTCCTGCGGAACAACTCCGATGGCTTCTCGTAAAGTTTTAAGTGGAATTTTCTTAATGGATTTTCCGTCAATTAAAATTTCTCCTTCAGTTATATCGTAAATCCGTGAAAGGAGATTTATCAAAGTCGTTTTGCCGCTGCCTGTATGACCTATAATACCGAGAGTAGTGCCTTTATTTATTTTAAGATTAATTTTATTGAGAGCATAGTTATGTCCCGTAGGGAACTTGAACGAAACATTCTTCAACTCAATATCACCTTCAATATTCTCCAATGAAATTGAATTGTCAGTCATTGAGTCATCTGCAATATCCGGTTTTATACTCATTATATCCATTAGCCTTTGCATTGATGGTGCGGCGCGTTGTGTAAGATTTATAATCCAACCGAATGCAATCATTGGCCATGTAAGTAAGCCAAGATAAATTAAAAATGTTGAAAGATTTCCTATAGTAAGATTGCCGTTAATGATTTCCTTTCCTCCGAAATACATTACGAGTACCAAAGAAACTCCTGTCAAAAGATACATCATAGGAAATGAGAAGGACTGTACTTTTGCCAGAGATAAATTTTTTCTGAAATAATCTCTTGAGATATTTTCGAACTCAGCAATTTCGTTTTTCTCTCTTACATAAGATTTTACAACTCTTATTCCTGAAAGATTTTCCTGCACTTTTGAAGTGAGCTCGGCAAAAGATTCTTTTACTCTTAATGAACGGCTGTGCGTCATCCTTCCGACTTTGTAAACAATAAAGCTAATGAAGGGTAGGGGCAGTAAGGAAATTGCGGCAAGGTATGGATTGATAAAAAATAAAATCGAAACTGTTAATAAAGTTCTGTAGAAAGTTTGAGCAGTATACATGATTCCCGGACCGACGAAATCGCGCACAGAGTTAATATCGTTTATGGCTAATGCCATTATATTACCGGTTGGATTTCTATTAAAGAAATCTCTCGGCATATTTACAATATGACTGAAAAAATCATAGCGCAAATCATTTTCAACTTCACGCGAAACTACAATTATGTGCTGCCTTACAAGATATAAAAAAAATCCTCCGATAAGGGTGGAAGCAATTGCCATCAAAGAATAAAAAATAATCCTTGATGTGGAGATTCCGTTTTTTAAGGCGTCAATTCCGTTACCCACGATGAGCGGAAAAAGAGAAGCAAAAGAAATTGACGAAATGCTGAAAAAAATTCCCAGTAATAATTTCTTACGATATTTTTTTATATAGGGTAGTAAGCTTAAGAGTGATTTCATATAGACTGATTAAAAATACAACAAAAAAATATTGTTTTTAAGTCCAAAAGATGGTTTGAAAACGTAAATTTTCAAGAAAGATTATTTCTTTTCCTCAGGAACCACTCAAGGCAGAGGGAAAAGATTACAAGCGCGAGAAAATATGGATTAAATTTCAGGCTAAAGTCTTTTCTAGAATCTGATTTAACAATCTGCGCTGAGCTAATTGAATCTAGATAATCACCAATCTGTTTTTTTGAGTAAGCAGATAAATTTCTTCCGTTAGTTGCAGATGCTATTTCAGATAAAATTGTTTTATCGGAGTTTGTCTTTTTGAATTCAAAATTATTTTCATCTACAAGTAATCTTGCATTTGATGTCTCAATAATATTCCCGTTTGATGAAAGCTCGGCGGAGATTCTATAATCGCTTTTGCTTAAGGGAGTAAATTTCCCTTCGAAATAATCTGCGCTTATTTTATTCAGCTCAATGTCTTTGCTAAAATCTTTTGAATTTATCATTACATGAACGAGTGGTACGCTTAAATCCGAAAAATTCTTTAATCGGGCTTTTAAAATAATTTCATCGCCTACCCCAGAAATATTTTTCGATAGTTCAAAGTCCATTATCTTTTTCTTATTCTTATTGGATATAGATATTATGGAAGTGGAAAGCAGCTTATTGAAAACAGGGGAGAAGTCGTTTTGTTTATTCAAACGTAATTTGTAGAATCCATGAAATAAAAATGCAGCTGAGCTTTTTTCGTCAGCATTTAAAATTACAACTGCTGGTTGAGAGTTTTTTGAGTTAATCAGAATACTTTCTGCGCCGGGTTTTACACTGTATGAATTTGGATTTACAAATATCGGTGGAGCAGAATTGAATAAATTTAAATCAGTATTTTTAAGAAATTCTGAGTTAGTATTTGTTATTAATCTTAACTGTGTTTCAATTTCATTATTTGATGAGCTTACAATATTCATCGGCAGGTTATCTTTGAATACAGATAGCTTTGTATAATCTACATTTCTGCTTTCAATAAAAATTACAGGAGTTGAATACTTATCAATTGAAGATTTTAATTCGTTCAGTAAGCCTGCGCTTGTCTGTTGGACCGGGAATCCTGTAAGCACCACTGCATCGAATTCTTTATAATCATTTACTGAAGCTTCGTAAAACTCCGTTGCAGATTTTTGTGTCTGATATGTAACCTGAAAATTATTTATGGAGGAAAGCTGCTCTTTTAAGAAAGCAAAGTCGGATGAAGGTCCTCCGCTGTAAACTAAAATCTTAAACTTATTGTTGAGATAATTTATAAAAAAATAATCTGTGTTATTTTTGAAAGTAATCTCGTCTTTTACTTCAGCGATTTCTACTTTATATTTTTTTATTCCTTCTGTTCCTGAGGTAACATTAAAGTCGGCTTCGTATAAATTATTCTTATCGTTTACAGCTATTGTTTTTGATTCTATGAGAGTTTCTTCTTCGTATAAATTTATCTTCAGATTATCATTTATCTTCAGATTATCATTTATCTTGTATGAATTTACTTCAACTTTAACTGAAACCTTACTATCTATAAACGCAGTGGGGTTTACGTAAATATTTTTTACTAATGCATCTTTCTTCTGTGCAGTGTCCCCGATAAGTATGTATGAGAATGGGGCATTGAACGACTTTGCAAGCTCAGTCGGATTGCCGCCTTCGTTAAAGTTGCCGTCGGATAGAATGCTTACTGAGTTTACCCTCTGCATATTGCTAAGAGCAGTAAGAGTTTTTTGTAAATTGGTAGAGTTTGCATTTGTGTTTATCTTTTGTATTGAATCAAAGTTCAAACTCTTAACTTCGTTCAACAAACCATTACTAAAAGTAAAAAAACTATTGCTGCCCGGAATTTTATCTTTTAAAAAATTTACTTCGTCATTTTTCCTGTTCTCAATATCAAGACTTCTTGAGGCGTCGATCAAAAATATATTTTTTGGCTTATCTGAATCTGATGATATAAATGATAAGACAGGTGTCAAAAAAAGTAGGAGTATAAATAATAAAGAAAAAAATCTTATAACAGGGAAGATATATTTTTTAGGTGACTCGAGAGTAGTTTTTCTATAATAAAAATATGCAGCTGTGCCTGAGATTGCTATTATGAGAATTAAGAAAAGTATGTTGCCTGATTTGAGATAGATATCCATTCGGTCAGCTTAAAATAGAATGTATAAGAATGAAACAAGAATGAAAAATTGACACTTCCGATAGTTCGGAAGTGCCGAGAGGGA
Source organism: Ignavibacteria bacterium (assembly GCA_038225955.1). Classification (GTDB taxonomy): domain Bacteria; phylum Bacteroidota; class Ignavibacteria; order Tepidaquicellales; family Tepidaquicellaceae; genus JAFDZO01. The sequence continues at coordinate 4,169 of JBBRQV010000066.1, forward strand.
GTGTATTAAAATCGGGTATCGATATAAATTGATTCACGCATTTCATTAATCCATTTATCAAGTTCCTTGCTGTCTTTGAACTGGTCAGCAAGTCTTTTTACTTTGTCATAGTCGATGTCAAGAGTCAGTTCATGCCCCGGAATTTTATTGATTACCTTAATAATTTCATAGCCGTAATCTGTTCCGTTTGTTGTTATTCTTAGAGGGTTAGTAATTCCATTTACAGCAATAATTTTTATTTGCTCAAATGTATTACTGTCCAGCTGTTCAGCTCCAACATTTCCTACGTATCCGCCTTTTGCTTTTGTATTCTCATCTTTAGAATATTCCTTTGCAGCTTCTTCAAAAGTTATTTTGCCCGATTCAATTTTATCTTTTAAATCTTTCAGAAAAGAAATTGTTTCAAGGTCGGATGATTCAAACTTAGGAAATTTTACCAGTATATGCTGCGATGTAAATCCATCGCCTTTCTTCTCAATTAATTTAATTATGTGATAACCGAACTGTGTCTCAACCAGACCGGATATTTCTCCGGGCTGTAATACAATTACTGCTTCTTCAAAAGGTTTTACAAAACTTCCTTTTTTTACATATCCAAGATTTCCACCGGCAATTGCAGACAGCGAATCATCAGAGTTTCTTTTTGCAAGTTCAGAGAAATCTATTCCTTTTTTTACGCTGTCCAATATCTGCTGCGCTTTTTCTTTTGCATAATTTTTTTCTGCATCACTGACTTTCCTTTCAAGGAAAATATGCGCAATCTCGAATTCTTCCGTTGCTTTTGGCAGACTGTCCTTATACGTTTTGTAAAATTCACGAACTTCTCTGTCAGATGCTTTGACGCCGCTACCAAATTTCTGGCGTTTAAGCCTTTCAGTCATCATTCGCTTTTTTAAATCTTCTTTTAAGAGCATGCGAATCTTCACAATAGACATTGCATATACTTCTTCAAGGCGTGCTTGCGAACCTACCTGGTCGATAAGTGATTTAATTCTGTTATCAAGCTCTTTAGATACTTCGTCATCGGTTACTACAATACTATCCTGCTGTGCTTTTGCAAGGATAATTTTATCGGTTATAAGACTGTTGAAAATTTCCTGAGCTAATGAAGGAGGGATTTGTGTAAGCTTGTTTTGTCTTGCGTACAAAGAGAGTTGATATTGTAAATCTGATTCTAATATTATCTCATTCCCGACTACTGCAAGAATTTTATCGCCTTCAGTTTGTGCATGAACATGAACAGGGAAGTATAGGCTAATGAGGATTATCGGTAATAATAAAAATTTTATAAGTTTCAAATGTAAAAAATTGAATTTAAAAATAAAGTGATGCCGCACAATACGGCATCACTACTTTATACTAACAAAAATAAAATTTGTTCAGTTCTAATCTTTAAAAGCTTCCATCAGAACTTTATCGTTGATCTTTACCGGATATTTTTGCTTAAGTTTTGCAATGTATTCCGATTCAAGCTCTTTGAATTTATCCTGTTGAAGTGTATTGGAAATTTCAGCCTTTACGTCTTCAAAAGGTCTTATTTTCATTTCATTGTTTTCAGTGAACTGGTACTTTGCTTTATTTGCCTCGTAATACTTAAGCATATCTTCATTTGTAATTTTTATTTTGCTCCACAATTCTTCCTGGTCAATTTTAAAGCTCAATAAGCCGTTTTCATATTCCGTAAGAAGATCAACATAGTCCTGATCTTTTTCAATCTTGTCTTTTGTGGCAATTGCATTCAGTAATGGTAACTCGTATGTGCCATCTAAAAGTTTCCTTATGTTCTCAGAATTGGCAAAGCTGTTCGCAAGGTCTCTGTTTCTGTTATAGAATAAAATGATATCTTCCACTTTTACGTTTCCGTCTTTGAAAGTTGCAATCACTTTTTCTCTGTCTGATTTTGAGAACAAGCTGTCAAAATTGTAGCTTCCAATTGTTTTTGTCGAATCGAATTTTCCTCTGATAAAGTTTAATGCTTCCTGATTCACTTTGAAATCAAGATCCTTCTTGGATTTATCTATATATTTAGCGTACTCATCTTTGAATGCTTTTCCTTTTTTATAATCCTGTTTCAGATTGTCTTTTTGTTTTTCAAAAGACTGATATTCCTTAACGTCGGTCATTTTTATAATATGCCAGCCGAAAGGAGTTCTTACTAACCCTGAAACTTGTCCCGGTTTTAGTGAGAATGCTGCGCTGTCAAAAGCCTGAACCATTCTTCTTCTGTCGAAGAAGCCTAAATCACCGCCTTTGGTAGCAGAACCCGGGTCTGAAGAAAATTCAGTTGCAAGCTTTCCAAAATCTTCGCCGTTTTTAATTCTGTCAAGAATTGATTTTGCTTTATTGTATGTTCCGATAGAATCTGCAATTTTCCCTGTACTGTCTCTTGTTTCCTGAAGGAGAATATGAGAAGCTCGTATAGATTCATATCTTGGTTTTTTATCTGTAAGCTTTACGATATGAAGACCATAAACTGTTCTAAGTGGTTTTTTGGAAAAGTCACCGACTTTCAGTGAGTAAACTTCTTCTTCAAATTCAGGGATAGTCATTCCGGCAGTAAAATAATACAAGTCTCCGCCATTTTGTTGAACGGTCGCGTCTTCGGAATATTTTCTTGCAACTGTTACAAAATCCACTCCCGATTTTAATTCATTTATTGCATCGTAAGCTTTTTTATATGCTTTAACTGAGTCATCCGGATTTGCGGTTTGCGGAAGGTTTATTAAAATATTAGAAGCTCTTACCTCGAACTTCTTCATATCATATAAATCTTTTATGTGTGGCTCTACAATTTTTTTATCAATTAAGAATGCAGAGAGGAAATTTTTCTTATAGTCGTTGATATCATTTTGAATATAAGATGAGTTTAAAAGTCCTCTGTCTCTGGCGTCTTTTACTTTAAGTCTGAACTTTAATAATAAATCCAAAAAGTCTTTTCTATCTTGAAGTGATTTGCTTCTTGCAGAGTCAATGTTCGGATTTGATTTTAAGAATTGCTTCTCATATTCATAAAGGTAGATTTTCTCGTTTCCGATTTCAGCCACAACCTGTTTTTTCTTCATAGAGGAGCAGGCAACAATCATAGTAACGGATGAAAGCAATAAAAAAGTTAAAAACTTAAAAGCATAACTGTTTTTAGTCATTTGTTAAAATATGGAATTTTTTGATTTGAAAATAAGATAGCATAAATTTTACTGATTTTAGGTTGCAATAACAAGTCAGCTAAAATTCTGTTTATTGGTTTTTTATGAGTTGCATTGTAGTGAATATTAGTTTATTTTGCAGACAAATATAATCAAATTTCAAAGTAACTTATATTTTTTACAAAAAAATAATATCATAAATTTTAACGTAACGCTTTATATAATATTCTCAAGTTATATATTAACAAGCGTGTTTAATGTGCGGCTTCCATATTCTGCAAATTTAAAAAAAAATGTATGATACTTGATTTTGTGAAGTGAATGAGTTAATTTTGAAGTAATTATGTAATTATCAAACCAAATTTAAAAGGAAATTTGCAATGAGAAAATCATTCTTCTATTTAATACTGGGCATATTCTGCCTCGGAATAATTTTTAACACTTCTTACGCTCAGTATACAGCACCCGAAACTGTATTAGGTATACATATCAATGGCAACATAGCAACTAATGAAGGTTATGGCGTAGGTTCTGCAATCTACGGTGGTAACTATTCAGGTGCTACATATGGTATGAAATATGGAAGGGGTATTGGTTTGGATTTCTCTGTTGGATTAGGGCAAACAAAAAGAAACAGAATCACATTAGGCGCTTCGTGGGATGCAATGCTTAATGCAAATTCAAGCGCAGTACCATTTTTATTGATCAGCCCTACTGAAGCAATCATTACCTACTACAATATCTTTACTTTTTCAGCAGGTTATCAATACATGTTTAATGCAAGATGCAGACAAAAACAATGGGTTGGTTTAGCTCTTACAGGAAGTGCGATCGGCGCGCCAAGATATAGCGTTGTGAACTTTGATAATGCTTTCAGAGGTGGTGTGGCTCTTTCTACCGGTTATGATTTCGTTCTTGACCAGGCTGGAAAATGGGGACTATCACTCTATGGTAAATACCATGTCGTAAATGCTTTCTTCCATGCAAATGGTTTAAATGGAGAAGCCCATATTAACGATGGTAATGGGTCACCAGGCGCAGGTTACGATAGATACATGGGAATATTAAGTATTAACGTTGCTCTCAATATGTATGGTGGCGTTAAGTCACTTACCGGATTAATGAAATAAGATTTTTAGTTTATGATTTTATAAGACCCCGCCGTAAGCGGGGTTTTATTTTATTTTTGTCAGTAATTACTTTTATTATTAATTTATTTCGTTTTTTATTTCTCTTGCAAGTATTCTTGCTTTGAGTTAATTTAATAAAAAAGATACCTATCGAATTTCTACATCTACCTTTTTAAAAATTACACAAAATATTTGTTAAGGTTAAATTCATTTAATCACGGAAAGTTAATTTTATGTGCTCTATTCCTCTCCTTGATTTCTTTTTATTCCTGTGAGAAGAAAAGTGATACTATTATAGACCCTACGTTAATAGCTCCATCAATTTCAAGTCCGTCAAAATCCAAAGATACTGTCTATACAAATTCAGCAACTCCCGTTGTAAATTTTATTACATCCGTAAGAGTTCAGCAAGGCGGCGATGATGCTATATCAAGTGTTGTCTGCTCTTTATTAGATCCGAGCGGGAATGTTATACAGAATTTTTCAATGAGTGATAATGGCAGCTCACCTGATACTACAGGAAATAACGGAGTTTATACTGCAACAGTAAATTATACAACGACTTCATGTTTAACAGTAGGAAATTATTCGGTACAATATTTAGCCACAGCGCAGTCAGGGCTTACAAGTAATTTAATTGTGTTAACTCAGCCTGTGTATTATAGTAATAATGTAGCACCGGCAGTTTCGTTTGTTAATGCACCTGATACAGTGATAAAGCCAACTACAGGTCAAAACGCATTCCCGATCACAGTAAAAGGAAGCGATCCAAACGGACAATGTGATTTAAAAATAGTATTTTTAAAAACAATAAAACCTGACGGCACACCGGGTAATAGTGGCAACCCAATACAAATGTTTGACGATGGAGATTTAATTGCCCATGGTGATTCTGTCGCAGGTGATGGCAGATTTAGTAGAATTGTTATTATTGATTCATCTCCGGCAACTCTAACAGGTACATATCAGTTCAACTACCAGGCAACAGATAATACAGGACTCTCAAGTGCTGTTTTAAATAAACCAGTATTCGTAAGAAATCCATAAAGTTTAATGCGTTATATAGCAATCATATTATTTTTTACAGGAAGTTTATTCTCGCAAGTTATTGATAAAGATTATCAATTGAATAAATCTTTATTGGAAGTAAAATCTTCCAATATGAATCATATTCTAAACAGATTAACTTTTGCACCTGTTACTCCAACAATCTCAAAATATCCAATCAGCAATTTTATTATAGATATTATAAAGAACGGTGACACGGTTTGGTTTGCAACGGGCAAAGGAATAATGAGAACTGTTGATAACTTTACAAGCTTTCAGTCATTCAGAGGTATTGACCCGTTTGGTAACGACGATGTTGCAGGTCTTATGATTAATAGGAACATGGTAGCAGTTTCCACAGCAAAGACTGAGGTAATTAATAATGAAAATGTTGCGACCGGAACAGGAATAAAAATTTCAACTGATAGAGGATTGAACTGGACAAGCTGTCCGCAGCCGACTGACCCTGCTGATGCTGATACAATTTTTTATGGAAGTAACATTATAAAAACTTTGCCTGTTACAGTACCTCAGCAAAATTTATCATACGATATTGCAATTACTAGAACACAAAATGATTTGAACAACTACACAGTCTGGATTACATCGTTTGCAGGCGGACTAAGAAAAAGTACAGATTACGGTGCTTCGTGGGAGAGAGTTGTTCTTCCTCCTGATAATTTAGACAGCATTTACATAGGGGGAACAGGATATAATTTTGTTTTGAATCCTCTGCAAAATCTTAATCAAAGAGCATTCAGTTGTGTATCAGTCAATGATTCAACTATATATGTAGGTACTGCCGGCGGAATAAATAAATCAACTGATTGGGGCAAAAGCTGGAGAAAGTATAACTATAATAACTCAGGCTCGGGAACGAATAGAGTTGCAGGAAACTTTGTAGTAAATATGGAAGTACAAAGGTTTAACGGAAAAGAAATTATTTGGGGCGCAACACGGAGAGCGGACAGTCCGCAGGAAACTAATGCATTAAGTTATACAACTAACGGTGGTCTGAACTGGAGCTATACTTTAAAAGATTACTCGCCGAATAATATGAGTTTCAAAGATTCAATTGTTTATGGCGAGACAGATGCAGGCCTATGGAAAAGTAATTTCGGAACATTTAACTGGAATAAACCCGGATTAATTTATGATGCTTCAACAAAAGACCAGTTAAGAACTACACAATTTTATTGCGGAAATTATTTTAACGATACATTATTTTTTGGAAGCTCAGATGGTTTGCTAAGAACAAAAGAGCCAGGTAATGGCTCGTGGTTAAGCGACTGGAAAATATTCAGAGCATTTCAACCGGTTAATTTATCATCAGATATAAAAACTTATGCAGCGCCGAATCCTTTTGCGCCCGATGATGAAATAACCAGAATATTTTTTAAAACAGGAAAGACAAATGCAAAAGTTACAATAAAGATTTTTGATTTCGGTATGAATCCTGTCAGAACAATAATACAAAATGCAGTACGCACAAGTCCCGACGATTTATTTACATCATGGGATGGTAAGAGCAACGAAGGAATACAAGTAGCTAATGGAGTATATTTTTATAGGGTAGATGTTGATTCAGATACTCCTCTATGGGGTAAGATTTTAGTTCTTCAATAAAATTATTTTTATTTTTTATAAATAGCAGAGTTTGAAAAAATTTATTTTAATATTGTTCTTATTTGCATCTGTAAATGCTTTCTCGCAGGTTGGGAGTTACGCGGGAAGTTTTGCGCGTTTAGGTTTCGGCGCACGCGGAATGGGTATGGGCAATGCAATGGTATCTAATGTTTTCGGAGATGCATCTGGTTATTATAATCCCGCCCTCGCATGTTTTCAGGATAAAGGCGTTGTAAATTTAGGATATACTTTTTTATCATTAGATAGAAAATTAAATTTTATAGGTTTCTCTAAGAAATTCAAACTTCCAAATCAGGATAGAGGCGGCGCAGGAATTTCATTCTCATTAATAAACTCCGGCGTAAATAATATCGATGGAAGAGATAACGATGGAACACAAATAGGGACATTTACAACATACGAAAATCAATTTTACTTAGGAACATCATTTCTATTAAGCGAACAATTTGCAGCAGGTGTTGGATTTAAAATGTACCTCTCGAAATTGTTTGATAAGGTTACGACTACATCAATTGCATTTGATATAGGAGCAGTTTATAAGCACAGCGAAAATCTTTCGTTCGGGATTGCCATTAAAGATATCTCTGCAAAGTATAAATGGGATACATCAGATTTATACGGAAGTAATGGAAATACCACAGAAGATAAATTTCCTTTATTAGTTAATATTGGGTCTTCTTATCTGCTCCCGAAAAATATTGGAAGCGTTTCATTGGAGTTTGAAAGTTACTTCAATCCTAAGATAAAAGATAAAAATACAGGCGAAACTTTAACAAGAAAAAATATTTCTTACTTAAAATTCGGGGGAGAAATAAATCTTAACGAGAATATAAAGTTAAGAGCGGGAATGGACAGAATAGATTTTACAAACTCAACGGAAGATATTGGCGGCAACCTTAAACCAAGTTTTGGTGTTGGGTTTATAAAGCCATTAGGAAAATCTACAATGCTGGGTCTTGATTACTCTTTTCAAATTGAGCCGTACAGCAAAGATCCTATTCAAAACATAGGAATAAATTTTAAATTCAATTAACCTGTACAGAAAAATAAGCTTAGTAATTTTTTTATTAATATCAGGATACACATATTCTCAAAACGATGGCGCAGCTAATACAGGTTTATCATTTTTAAAATCAGGAGTCGGCGCTCGCGAGATTTCAATGGGTGAAGCAGTTTCTTCCATCACGGATGATGGTACAGCGGTTTATTATAATCCGGCCAGATTATTCAATGGAGCAAAAAATAACGTTACACTGATGCATAATGCATCAGTAGCAGATTACACAATTGATTACATCGGCACAAAAATAAGTTGGTCAAGGTTTGCATTCGGTGTAGGTATTCATTCTGCAAGCGTAAGCGATATTGAAATAAGAAATTCTCCCGGTGCAGTTATCGATAAATTTTCTTCACGCGATTTATCAATCGGACTTTCGTTAGCGTACAAAGTAAATGAAAATATTTCACTTGGAGTCACCCCAAAGTTCTTATATGAAAAAATTTATATTGATGAAGCTTCCGGTTTAGCCTTTGATTTCGGTGCGAACTATACAAAGAATAGTTTAAATATGTCTTTTGTTGTAGCAAATGTGGGCAGCATAAACGAATTAAAAAACGAAAGTACTAAACTTCCTACCTATGTAAGATTTGGCGGAAGCTACAAAACAGGAAAAGGAAACTTAAGTTATTTATTTGGTGCTGACGGTTTTAAAGTAATGGATGGCGGTATATTCCATCTTCATACAGGAGCAGAGGTCGGTTATAAGGAAACAATTTTTTTACGAGCCGGATACCAGACTCAATATGAAAATAAAAATTTCACCGCAGGCGTTGGTTTAAAGTATAAAGGATTGAATGTAGATTATGCTTTTGTACCGTACAAAAATCAATTCGGTTCAAGTAATTCATTTTCTTTAGGATTTATATTTTAATTTTCTATATTTCCTTTTTCATATAACATGAAAGGATGTTCTTCAACCTGCTCTCATATCAAAAATTTTCGGAATTCATTAACAATAAGAAAAATTTCTATAAAATTTTCTTTGCCTTATTAATATTTTTATCACTTCTAAAGTTACCTCCTATATTTAATACAGATATTCAGCCTTGGGATGAAGGAATGTATGCTACTCGTGTACTATCAATCGAAAAATTTGGCGACGTTCTAGACCAATCAAGTCATTCAGTAGGGAAGTATTACTCCAGCACTCACCCACCATTGCTTATATGGATTGGTTACATCGCTTCAAAAGTTACAGGGTTAAACGCAATAACTTTAAAAATCGTAACGTATGTTTTTGCTATGCTGTGTTTACTATTTTTGATGAAGATTGGAACATTAATGCATTCACAGGAAACCGGATTATTAACGGCGGTTATATTCAGCTCGAATATTATTTTTAATATTTTTTCAAAAAGATTTCAGTTTGACATCCCTTATACTTTTTTTGTAATTTTGTCATTTTACTTTTTCTTTAAATATTTAAGTGTAAGCGGTAGAAAATATATTTATCTGTGCGGAGTTGCCGCGGGACTGTGCCTTCTTTCAAAGTTACTTGTCGGATTAATAATTCCTATTGTTTTGTTTGCAGCATATTTTGTAATCAGAAAAAATGTGCGCTACACTCTGAAAGATTTCTTTATAATTGTGGGAATTGCTTTGCTTATCTCAATGCCTTGGTATATTTATCTGATGCTGAATAATGGAAATGATGCATTGAATTATATTTTAAATTTTCATTTATATCAGAGAGCAACTATTGGCGTGGAGCAAAATGCAAAAGGAACCGGTGTATTTTACTTTGCAAATTATTTTTTAACGATAGTTCCGTTTGGGTTTTTAGCTTTTTATTCTCTGGTTGAGAATTTTCGGAACTTTAAAAACATTGATTGGAAAATTAAATTTGTATGTGTCTGGTTTATAATCGGATTTGGGATTGTTACAATGTTCAAAACAAAACTTGAATCTTATAGTTTTTTATTTCTTCCTGCAGCATGCATTCTTATTGCTCATTTAATAGTACGGCTTAGCAATTTTAATAAGAAAGAAAAAATTGTAATTCTTTTGGCAGCTGTTCTAAATCTTATTTGGTATTGCTCTGAGAGCTATAGAACAAATCTGAAAGATTTTATATCCGGAAGTTCATTGCATAAATTGGAATTAGTTGGAGTTACAGGTCTTATACTACTCGCATCGTTTTTTATAATAAAGCTAGTTATTCACAAAATAAAATTTACATCTCTATTTATAAGCTTTGTTTTGCTTACGTTTGTTTGCAGTAATATTTATTACTTAGTAAATATACCGTTCTGGGAGAATGGATATAAGATAAGCCAAATAAAAAAAATAATAGACGAAGATAAAAATAAATCAGTTTTGTATGTTGCGACTAATTATCGTCACAATCCGCAATTAACTTTTTATTTTAATGGAGTGGATTTAAATTGGGGAGAAGGTATTTCAGGCTATAAGTTCAATATGCTTGATACAAAAATAGGTTTGGATTCAGTTAAGAAGAATCTTAACGGCTTAGACAAAAATTATTTTATTTTAGTGGAGAAGGATAATATCAATCGCGCAGATTATTCTTTATCAAATTCATTTGTACCTTCAAATTTTACTTTGGTGAATAAAACCACAGGATACGAACTTTATAAAAATTTTTAAAATGCTGGAAAAAGGTCAATCATTAGAAGTAGTTCATGTTGATATTGAAACTGATATTGAGTGGAAAGAGTTTGTGAGAAATCAATATAATTTATTCTACGATGATAAATTTCTTAATTATCACAATGCCTTAGGAAAAAATATAAAGTGGCATCATCTTAAAGTAAAAATTAAAGATACAAACAGAGTTTATGCATTGATAACAGGTTGCATTGACGAGGAGACAAATACTTTTATCTCCTGTAAAGGAGTAAGCTTTGGCGGATTTTTATGGAAGCACAAAATAAACGTTGTTGAATATTTGCAGATTGTTTCAGCTTTTAAAAATTACCTTAAAGGAATAAATGTTAAAAACTGTTCAATTACAGTCCCGCCTTTCATTTACATTACAAGCCGCAACGAAGAAAATGATTATTCTCTTTTTAAAAGTGGGTTCACTGTCAAAGATGTATCCATCACTAACATAATTGATCTGGATGATTTTAATCACAACAAAATATCTTATACTGTATATAAGCAGGTTGTGAAACAGCAAAGTGATGAAATTGAATATGATAGTATTGAAAATATAGAACCCGACGGTTTAATAGAATTTTATAATTTGTTGAAGAAAGATAGGGAGTTAAAAGACGCTGTTCCGACTCATACTCGTGAAGAACTTATTTATTTAAAAACTAACTTACCGGGGAATATTAAAATAGTTCAGGCTAAAGTCAGAGGAGAATTGGCAGGTATTTGTGTATTATTTGTGATAAATAAAAATATTATTTTGAATTTTTACCTCGCTGCAGCTGAAAAATTCAAAGATAGCACTGTAATGAAAAATTTACTCTTGCATACAATTGAGTGGAGCGCAGAGAATAGTTATAAATTTTACGATATAGGTACTTCTGATGTTAGCGGAAAACTCCTTGAAGGTTTGTTTAAATTCAAGAAGCGTTTTTCTGCTCACGGTTACTTAAGAAAGAATTTTGAAATTAACTTATAAATAAACGATTGAGTTTAAAGAATAAAAGAATTTTACTAACAGGCGGCGCAGGATTTATTGGCAGCACATTGGTTTCAAAGCTATACAAAAATAATGAAATTTTAGTTTATGATAATTTCTCAAGGGATTCACTTACTTATAAGAATCTTAAATCAAAAAACATAACAATTGTAAAAGGTGATGTTCTTGATTTAGAGCATCTTACAAAAACTGTTGAAGATTTTCGTCCGCAAATTGCCATTCATCTTGCATCTATCGCAGGTGTTGATACAGTTATAAGAAATCCTGTTAAAACGCTTGAAATAATTTTAATTGGCACATTTAACTTTTTAAGAAGCCTTAAGAAGTATTCAGGGGATTTAGAACGTGTTATGGATTTTTCTACCAGTGAAGTTCTTGGTTCGTATGCATATAAATCAACGGAGCTTTCGAATACGAATTTTGCTCCTGTCGGGGAAGCGCGCTGGACTTATTCAATCGGTAAAGTTGCCGGCGAGCATCTTATGCACGCCTTTTCTAAAGAGCATGGTTACCCTTCTGTAACAATAAGGCCATTCAACATTTACGGAGTCGGACAGGTTGGCGAAGGCGCTATTCATGTTTTTATCAAGAATGCAGTAAGTAATAAAACAATAGAAATCCACGGTGATGGTGACCAAATTCGTTCATGGTGTTATATTGATGATATGGTTGACGGAATGATTTTATGTTTAATGAAAAAAGAAGCTATAGGAGAAATATTCAATATTGGAAATCCTAAAGGTACGATTACAATTTCATCTCTTGCAGAAAA
>JBBRQV010000067.1:0-16170 GCA_038225955.1 Ignavibacteria bacterium
ACACTTGTTGAACATGAAATTGTTGATAAAGAAATGCTTCAAGCATTCTTAGAAGAAATTTAATTAGTAATTAACTAATTGATCGACGAACAAATTTATGATTATTAGAAGCTTTTACCTTTAAAATTAATGAATATTTCCAGAAAATATGAGTATGCTAAAATATCGTATCTGACATCTCTGAACTCATGCGCTATTATTATGTTAACGACATCAAGAGCTTTTAAGTAATTTTTAAATTCAAAAAGAATTTTTGAATAGTAGAAATAAAAGGAAAGTAAATCATCTTTGTTTTGTCCATCTTCATTTTTTTTAATACGCTCGAAAATTTTCTCAGCGAAATGCACGGCATCTTTAAGGCTGCCTTTTTTGTAGTAATAAAATGATTGCAGGTAATTTGCATTTACAATGACATCAGGAGTTTCGTCACGGCTAATCAACTTAGCTTCTAATAGATTTGCAAAATCATTTATGTGCTTTTTATAATATTCAAAGTCGCCGTTAACTATTGCATAGTACAACACCCAATATACTAATATTGCATCTTTATGTTCTAAATCTGATTTAAAAACATTTGGATTCTTTCTATATAATTCGAATCTTTTAACAGCCAGTCCAAATAATTTGCTGAAGTTCTCCTGAAATTCATTTTTGTAAATCATTAATAAATAATACATATCTAATGCTGTTACTGTGAGAGCGTTTTTTGCTGAAGCTAAAAGTGGGTTATCAAGAATTGTCAGCGTTTCTTTATACAAAATCTTACTTCTCGCATGGTCGGAAATTTTTGTTACCTTATAGTATGCATTTAAAAGTTTGCTGTATTGTGTTACGTTTTCAATCTTTTTAATTGTCTCAATTTCTTCATCATAAAGATTTCTTCCTTTATATTTTTTTCTGTCCTTTAATCGTACAAGTTTCATCTGAAGCTTTACTATATCCAATAAAATCCCGAATTTTTCTGATTTTTCTGCAAGTATTTTCGCAGTTTCTAGATTTCTAAAATAATCGTTATACAAAGACTTTCGGAAAAGTATTTTTGCGGAAATTATAAGATTGTATATCTTTGCCTCAATGTTGTCTCCCGAGTGAAAACTAATGAGAGATTTGATAATTAAATTATACAGGTAGTTTTTAGTGAACGTGAGTTGTTTTATAAATATTTCATTTTTGAATTTTTCTTTTATCAACCCTTCATTGTATAAATTGTTCCGTGTCTGTCTTTCAATTTCAGCAAAAAGTTTAGCAAAATTTTTATTCGCTGAATTCTGTACAACAGATATATTAAAATATCGTTTTTCAGCTTTTGAGAGAGATTTTATCAGATAAAATAGGTTTTCAGATGATTTCATAGAATACTATGGCAATTGTAAGAAGTTAGATGAAAATAAAGGGAATATTTTTTAAAAACTCATAAAAAATTAATCTTAGAAACCTATGAATAATCACAAAAAGTAGTTAAAAGTTGCGTGTTAATTTTTTAGCTTTTAAATCAAATTATATTATTGAAATAAATGAAAATTCTTGCGTTACTTTTTTTAGTTTTCCTCTCAGATGTATACTCTCAATCTTTTACTAAAATGTCTACGGCTGCGCCAAGTCTGGATGGAGGTGCTTCCAGAAGTGTAAACTGGATTGATTATGATAATGATGGCAAACTTGATTTATTCGTTTCGCGGGGACCCTCAACCGGAGCGACTCCCTACTTATATCACAACGAAGGCAACGGCGTTTTTACAAAAATTACAATTGGCCCTCTTGTTACCTCTTCAATGAAAGCTGATGGCAGCAGTTGGGGAGATTATAATAACGACGGTTTACCTGACGTTTGTATTGTAACATGGTACAATCAAAATGATTTTCTTTATATGAATAACGGTGGGAATAATTTTTTATTCCAAGGCGTAAATCCCATTTCCATTAATGCCGGTTACTCCGAAACTTGCTCATGGGGTGATTACAATAACGACGGCCTCCTTGACTTATTCGTTACAAATAGCGCAGGCACAAATCATACAAATTTTCTTTACAAAAATCTTGGCTCAGGAAATTTTCAAAAGCAGGATACAGGAGCAGTGGTCTCCGAAATAAATATGCCGTCAAGAGGTGTAAACTGGGTTGACATAGATAAAGACGGAGACCTTGATTTATTTATTTGCAATGAAGGGGGGCAGACAAATTTGCTCTATAGAAATAACGGCGATGGTTCTTTTACAAAAATTACAAACACTCCTCTGACACAGACAGGCGGTAACTGGTGGAGCGCAAGCTGGGGTGACTACGATAATGACGGTAACCTTGATGTATTTATATCAAATTCTAACGGACAAAAAAATGCTCTTTATAAAAATAATGGGAATTGGAACTTTACGGAAATTACTTCCGATACAATTGTAAATGAAGCTGGTAATAATGCAATTACAGGCTGGGGAGATTTTGATAACGATGGTGACCTGGATATGTTTGTTACTCAGGCATATTACTCGGGAACAACCGGGCTGAATAACAAGCTTTACAAAAATATGAAAATGGAAACAGGTACGGCAACTTTCCAAAGAATTGATGCAGGCGAAGTAACAAATAATAACGGTTGGACATACGGATTTGCTTGGGGCGATTACGATAGAGATGGTGACTTGGATATTTTCTGCGCAAATACTTTAAACGAAAATGAATTGAATGCCCTGTATAGAAATAACAATAATAACGGAAACAAATGGGTAGAATTTAAATGTGAGGGTGTTACAACAAACCGCTCTGCAATTGGTTCTAAAATAAAATTGAAGGCAACTATTAATGGGCAAAGTGTATGGCAAATGAGAGAGATTGACGGTCAAAGCGGCTACTGCACACAAACGCTGGAGCAGCATTTTGGATTGGGTAATGCAACTGTCATAGACTCGATTAAAATTGAATGGCAGTCAGGTAATACAAGTGTGTTTACAAATGTTGCAGTGAATAAATTTTATAGGGCAATTGAAGGGCAAAGTAGTTTGGTAGGAGTTTCAAATAATACTACCTCACAGCCTAATGAATATAAATTAAATCAAAATTATCCAAATCCTTTTAACCCGGCAACTAAAATTTCGTTTACCCTGCCAAAAAAAGATTTTGCATCAATTAAAGTTTTTGACTTAGTTGGTAAAGAGGTAAGCTCTTTATTAAATGAGGAAAGACCGGCAGGGTACTACGAAGTTAGTTTTGACGGTTCGAAATTAGCTTCAGGTGTTTACTTCTATAAGCTGGAAACTTCAAATTATACTGAAACAAAAAATATGGTACTCTTAAAATAAAAAATAAAATTTATTTTTTGGAGTATTCATGTAGGACTTTTAAAAGCTCGTCTTTTTTGACGGGCTTTGTTAAATAACTGTTCATTCCTGCCTCTTTTGTTTTAGCCTGAACACCTTTCATTACATCAGCAGTCAGCGCAATAATAGGAATATCTTTATTAAAGAATCTTATCTCTTTTGTTGCTTCGTAACCGTCCATTTCAGGCATAAGTAAATCCATAAAGACTAAATCGTATTTGTTCTTTATTACCTTTTCAAATCCTATCTTACCGTTATCAGCAATATCAATTTCGACTCCTATGTTTTTTAACATTTTTTTCATTACAAGCTGATTAACATTGTTGTCCTCAACAATTAAAATTCGTTCTAGATTTATCTCATAATTAAGAGGTTCAGTTTGTTTTTTCTGTGGAACAGCAGGAAGTTCAAATTTCACGTCGGAATTTTTCAGCTCTATTTCAAAATAAAATTTAGAGCCTTCTCCGACTTTACTTTCAACATAAATATTACCGTTCATTAGTTCTAATAATTTTTTTACAATGGAAAGGCCGAGACCGGTGCCACCATATTTTCTGGTTGTATCGGTTTTTTCCTGAGTAAATGATTCAAAAATATTTGAAACGTTTTGAGACGATATACCAATACCAGTATCCTGTACTGAAATACGTATCAAACTTGAGTTGGCTTTTATTCCGATTTTTTTAATATCAATTGTTACACTTCCTATATCGGTAAATTTTATAGCGTTACCAATGAGATTAGATATTATCTCACCGATTCTCATCTTATCCCCTATAAATCCCTCGCCGAGTTTTTCATCGTAATTATATTTGAGCATCAATCCTTTCTGTTTCATACTGAAGGAAAATATTTTGAACAAGCTAGTCATTAAATTCTTTAGTGAGAAATCTTTTTCGTCAAGAACCATTGTACCGGATTCAAGACGATTGTAATCTAAAATATCATTAATAATCGAAAGGAGGTTTTCTGCAGATACTTTTATTGTCTCAAGATTTTCGAGCTGGTCGGTTCTTGGATTTTCTTCCATAATTACCTGAGTCATTCCAAGCACAGCATTCATAGGAGTACGAAGTTCATGGCTCATTATGGAAAGAAATTCTGATTTTATTCTGGAATTTTTTTCCGCAACTTCTTTTGCTTCTTCAAGCATTATCATACTCATTTCAATCTTTTTATTATTTTCATCAATAAGTTTGTTTCTATCCTGAACAGCTTTAAGATTTTTTCTCTGGATTCTGAATGCAAAAAATATCACAAGCAATAAAATTAAAATTGTAATAATAATAATTATGAGAAGTGTATTTCTTTTCTTTTGATTTTCAATTGCAAGTTCCTTTACCTGGTTTTCCGTTTTCATTATACTCATTTCACGGTCACGTCTTTGCAGTTCGTTCGAAAATTCCAGATTAACAATTTTTCGTTGCGCTTCCTGCTGTGATACTGAATCTTTTAAGTCATCATAAATCTTTAAATACCTATAGGCTTCATTTGCATTGTTACTTATTAATGATAAATCAGATAGGAGTTTTAACGCATGTTGCCTGATGGCAATGTACTTGTTTTGTGTGGAAATTTCGTAAGCTTTCTGGGAATGACGGAATGCTTCGTTAATGTTTTTTTCGTCTTTATGAAATTCAGCTAGGTCGGTCATTGCATCTGCAGCAGCATACAATTTGTTATTGTTCATAAATACATCGATGGCTTCATTTCTATACTGTAATGACTTTTCTTTTTCACTTTTATCATAATACATTTTTCCAATATTTATCATTACCTTTCCCATATTGGTAAAATCATTAAGCTCTTTATAGTATTGGAGGGAAAGGTTATAGTATTTTTCAGCGTTTTCAAATTCTCGCAAACTCGAATAAATACTTCCGATGTAGTTATAGGAGTGCGCAACTAGGTTTTTATCTTTTACTTCTTCTCTTATTTTTAATGCTTCTTCAAATTTATCCAAAGCATTTTTGTAGTCTTTAGCCTCTCTGTATATCAATCCGATATTATTCAGTGCAACTGATTTTGCTCTGAATACATCTTCGTCACCCTTCATATTAATCACTTTTTCATAGTATTGCTTTGATATATCATGTTTTCCCAAATCAAAATAAATATTTCCAATATCTATATTGGTATATGCAACTGCACCGGGGAAATTCAACTCTTCATACAAGTACATTGAACTGAAATAATAATCTATAGCAATTACAGGCAATCCTTCATCTCTGTAATAATCGCCTAAATAATGATAAGCGTGTGCAATGCTTTTTTTGTCGTTATAGTTTCGAGCAGTGATTAAGTATTTATTGGAAAATTCAAGAGTCTTAACAGGATCGTCAAGATGATAATACTCAGCAAGTTTTTCGAGAGTATTTAAAGCAGAGCTGTCAATTTTTTCCCCTACTGTTTTACTTTTAAGATCCATTAAAAGGCTATCAACAGAAACCTGAGAATAGCATAATTGGGCACAAAAAAGTAATATTAGGGGTGAGAAGATTTTGAACATAGCGAAAGTTATTTCAAAAAATATGCCCTTTTTTAAACTAAATTTAAAATAAAATAATAATCAGGAATAATCAATTACAAGCAAAATTTCATGTTTGAAATGATTAAAAATTATAAAAAGAAGTAAAGGTTTTTATAAAGATAAAGTTTCCATGTATTTTCGGGCGTCTTGATAGTCATTTGGAATTTCGCCTTCTAATATGGCTTCTTCAATTTTTTTCTTTATAATACCTACTTCTCGGGAAGGGGGAATATTGAAATATTCCATAATTTCTTCACCTCTTACCGGCGATTGGAAATTACGGAGATTATCTTTTTCTTGTACTTCTACAATTTTCTTTTCAACAATTTCGTAGTTTTTGAAAAATTTACTTACCTTTGTAATATTCTTCGAAGTAATATCTGCTCTGCATAAAGTAAGTAAATCCACTAAGTCTTCACCTGCATCAGCTGCTAATCTTCGAATTGCAGAATCTGTTACCTCATCTTTTGCAAGTGGTATAGGTCTTAGATGTAACCGTATTAATTTTTCTATATAAGGTAACTGATTTAAAGGTAACTTCATCCGCAAAAAAATCTTCTTCATCATTCGCGCACCGACTTCCTCATGCGCGTGAAATGTCCATCCAATATCATCTATAAATTTTTTTGTTCTCGGTTTTGCAATATCGTGAACAAGTGCTGCAAAGCGAAGCCACAAGCTATCCGTCTTTTGAGAAATATTATCCACAACTTGCAGAGTGTGATAAAAAACATCTTTGTGATGATAATCTTTTCTTTGCTCGATGCCTGCCATTATGGAAATCTCCGGGAATACAATTGCCATCACACCTGTCTTGAACATTATGTCCAGTCCGATAGACGGCTTCTCCGTTGTTAATATTTGCAGAAACTCATCTGTAACTCTTTCAGTTGAAACAACTTCATTTTCTTTCAGCCTGTCCTTCATCGAAATAATTGCTTTGTATGTATTTTCTTCGATTTTAAAATTCAGTTTTGATGCGAAGCGAATTGCGCGCATTATCCTAAGCGGGTCATCATCAAAAGTCTTCAGCGGGTCAAGCGGAGTTTTTATAATTCCGTTTTTAATATCTTCAACTCCGTTGTACAAATCTGTAAGCTCGCCGCAATTCTTTTCATTCAAAGAAACAGCCAAAGAGTTTATGGTGAAATCTCTCCGGGAAATATCTTCTTCAAGATTCGTCGGAAGAACTTCAGGTTTTCTTGAATCTCTATTGTAACTTTCCTTTCTTGCTGAGGCAAACTCTACTTTGTATTCAATATCATTTTCTTGAACCATCAATAAAGCAGTGCCGAAATTTTTATAAACGGCGTCGAGAGATTTATTGAAATTCTTTGCAGCTATATTTGCAAATTCCGTAGCATCCCCAAGCACCATAATGTCTATATCGGGACTTTGTTTGTCCAGAATAAAATCGCGCACGTATCCGCCGACAACGAAAATTTCAAACCCGCTTTTATCGGCTTCCGCTCCTATGATTTCTAATATTTTATCTTTGAAATCTAATTTCAATTTATTGTAAAATTTATAAAGTTACTGTTTGTAATTTTAAATCAAAATTTTTGAGTTTCTTCTATTTGGTTTACAATCAATTCCGCTACTCTTAGCGCTTCCATACCGTCTTCCAGTGTAACTTTCGGTTCGGAATTATTTTTCATTGAATCGATGAAAGAACCTAACTCAAATTTTAACGGATTTATTTCTTCACTCGTGGGTTTCTCATAGTAGATATTCAGATTTTCTCCGTTCTTTTCTATCTGGCCGATACTCATTGCAAATCCTCCGCCTGCTTGTGATTGTTCGTTTGTTAAA
Source organism: Ignavibacteria bacterium (assembly GCA_038225955.1). GTDB lineage: Bacteria > Bacteroidota > Ignavibacteria > Tepidaquicellales > Tepidaquicellaceae > JAFDZO01. Next base: position 7,654 of record JBBRQV010000067.1, read on the forward strand.
CGGAAAACCTCCGAGGTATTCTCGGCGAAATCAACCGATATATATGCATTTTGCTGGAAGATTCTCATCTTGCGCATTTTCTTTTGCGAAATTCTTGATGCCGTTACGTTTGCAACACATCCGTTTTCAAATTCTATTCTGGCATTCGCTATATCAATTTTATCAGTGATGATTGCAACTCCGTTCGCAGAAATATTTTTTACTTTTGATTTTACTAAGTTCAAAATAATATCTATATCGTGTATCATTAAATCTTTTATAACAGATACATCGGTTCCTCTTGGATTAAATTGCGAAAGCCTGTGCGACTCAATAAACAAGGGTGTTAAATTATATTTTTCAATTGCGAGTAGGGCAGGATTGAATCTTTCAATATGTCCTATCTGTACAATTAATTTTTGTTTGTTGAAAATCTCAAGCAGCCCATTTGCTTCTTCGATTGTGTCTGTAACGGGTTTTTCGATGAAGGCATGAATTCCTTTTGTAAGCATTGCCTTTGCAAGTTCGTAATGCGCGCTGGTTGAGCTGACAATTATTCCTGCATTAATTTTATCAATTAAGTCTGCGCTGTTTTCAAAAGCTTTAATGTCGGACTCTTCTGAAACGGTTTTTAAATTCTCCGAGCTGATATCATTTATCCCGACGATTTCAAAATCATCTCTCTCTCCTGCAAGCTCTTTCAATAATTTTAAATGAACTTTACCAAGATGCCCTACACCAAACAGTCCTATTTTTATTTTTCCAACCATGCTGTGCTGTTAATTATTAATTGTTAATTGAAATCTAATTATTAATTTCCGAAGGCTCTGCGTGAATAATTACGTTCGACAGCTTAGGATATTTTCCCTTAAGCTCTGCAAAAATTTTACTTTCAAGCAGTGTTACAATATCGTGAACTTCATCCAATGAAAAATGAAAATCGAAAATACAGGTCAGTGAAACTCTAATTTTTCCGTTTGTAATAATAACGCTGAATTCATTGCATGATGTAACATCTTTATTTTCAGTTACAATTTTCTTTATCTCATTTATCAACTCTTCGGATTTTCCTGTGATATCTACTGTATCATATAAAATATTACTTGGCTCATCAATGTGAATTTTTACATTTGAAATAATTCCTATCTCTGATTTTATTTTCTCTTCTATCTCTGTAATTCTATCGTGAGCCTTAATTAAATCATTGGTATCAGTTACTTCGATATGAAGCTCGGATATTATATCATTGCCTATCTTATGGGAGAATACATCATGACTTTTCATTCCGAAGCTATTCACAATCATTTTTATTTTATCATTAATTGTTTCTTTATCAGTTTCAACGGGCTCGGAGTGAATTACTATATCGGCATTATCAATTAACTGAGTGAGTCTTCTCTCAACTGCATCCATAATGTCATGCGCTTTTGAGAAGGGGATTATTCTGCTGATATCAATTACCATATCGATAAATATTTTTGCGCCGGTGCTTCTTATTCTGAAATTTCTTATTCCTTCAACGCCATCAATTAATAAAGTCTCATAGCGAATTTTTTCCGATAGTCCCGGTGGAACTCTATCGAGCAACGAATCAATCGCCTTGCGTGACATTTTTACCCCAAGAATAATAATTATTGCTGCAACAACTAATGCGCTTATAGCATCGGCTTTTTCAAATCCGTAGTAACTGAAAATTAATCCTATTATTACAATCATTGAACTCATTATATCGGATGAGAAGTGCAGGGCATCAGCTTTTAATGCATTCGATTTTGTCTCATCAGCGATTTTGTTCAAAGCTCTCGCCCGGATAAAATCTATTACCATTGAGACAATCAGAGCAGTAAAAGTAAACAAAGTAATATTAAGTGAAGGATGCTTACCTAAGAATATCCGCTGAACAGCTTCATATATAATAAATGAACTTGTACCAAATAAAAATAAAACTTGAATCAATGCCGAGATATTCTCAGCCTTTTCATGCCCGTAATTATGGTCTTCATCGGCAGGTTTTGCAGCGTACTTTACAGAAAAAATTGTGACGAGACATACAAATATATCTACGCCTGAGTTTACTACTTCGGTTATAATTGCTAAGCTGCCGGAAAAATACGCTGCTATAACTTTTATTGCTGTAATAAATACCGCTGCGAAGAGCGAATTTAAAGCAACTTTAACTTTTATGTTTGTATAGTCTTCCAATATATATTATAAGTTTGTAACTTCAACAACGTCTTTTGCCAGTTCATCTTTAGGCTTCCTCATCATTAACTGAGTTAAGAAAACTCCTATGAAAGTTATCACAGCACCTATCATAAAAAAATAGGATAAACTTTCCTTTAATAAAATCCACGAAAATATGAGTGTAAATATAGGCGCAGTATTTGTAAGCGTTGTAAGCGTACTTGTATGAATAAATTTTGCCGTGTATGAATATAAAAAATAACTTAAGAATGCGACTATAATTGCCAGATGAAAATACCCAAGCCATCCGAAGAAATTTACATCTGCTAAATTCAAGTTGTGCATATCGTATAGAAAAATGGGAATGTATAATATACTCCCCACTGTAAATGAAACTGTCTGCGCCTTTAAAGAGCCATATTTTATTATCAGACTTTTGCTGAAAGCAAGGTACATTCCGAATGAAAGCACTGCAAAGAATAAAAGTATATCACCGATTAAAATATCATGCCCGTCTTTGTGCACGTTCATAATGTTTTCATAAAATATAAGGAATATACCGACTATAGTTAAAGAAATAGTAAAGATTTTCTTTGCCTGAAATTTTTCGTGTTTAAGGAAAATTGAAGTAATGTAAACTATCATAGGAGTGCAGGAATACAAAACCCCCGAGTGCGATGCTGCCGATAACTTTATACCGACTAAAAATACAATCTGATTAAAGGGGATAACTAAAAATCCCGTGAATAAGAATTTTAAGTAATCAACTTTTTCAATTTTAAAATCGACTTTTCTGTACTTGCAGACTATTAATAATAAAAGCGTTGCCATTCCGAAACGTAAAAATGCCAATGAGAGAGGGGAGATTTGCGCAACTGTGTACTTTGCGGCTATCGGTGTAAATGCCGCTGCGAAAGTAAGGAAAGCTACGAGAAGAATTTTTTTCATTAATGGTGCGGACCTGTGAATAAACTTTTACATATAAAAAATAGAAAGAAAAAAGGGGCTTTCGCCCCTTGATAATCTTGAAAGCTTAGGCTTTCTTTTTAGCTAAAGAAGCTTTTACTCTTGCTTTAACTTTTGCTTTTGTTTTTCTGTGCTTTTTTAAAGCAACTTTCTTTGGTTTGTTCATTTTTTATTTTTATTATGTTAAAATATTTTTTATTGTAAAAATTTATTATGCTATTGTAACTTCTTTTTCTAAGTAAACATCCTGGATTGCGTTAAGCAACGCCGTACCTTCTTTCATAGGGCGTTGGAAAGCTTTTCTTCCGGAGATAAGTCCCATGCCGCCTGCACGTTTATTTATAACAGCAGTCTTAACTGCTTGTGCTAAATCCGCTGCTCCCTCTGATGCGCCGCCGGAATTTATTAATCCCGCCCTGCCCATGTAGCAGTTTGCAATCTGGTATCTTGTTAAGTCAATAGGGTTATCGGTTGTAAGTTTTTCGTAAACTAATTTGCTTGTCTTACCGAATTTCAAAGCATTGTATCCACCGTTGTTCTCAGGTAATTTTTGCTTGATGATGTCAGCCTGTATTGTAACGCCTAAGTGATTTGCCTGTCCTGTTAAGTCAGCTGATACATGATAATCTTTATCGCCTTTAACATTAAACGCAGGATTTCTTAAGTAGCACCAGAGCACAGTTACAAGCCCGAGCTCGTGAGCGTAAGCAAATGCCTGAGCGACTTCCTGAATTTGTCTTGCAGATTCATCGGAGCCGAAATAAATTGTTGCACCTACTGCTGCTGCGCCCATATCAAATGCCTGGTCGATATTGCCGAACATTATCTGGTCGTATTTATTAGGGTAAGTTAAAAATTCGTTATGATTAATTTTTACTATGAAAGGAATTTTATGAGCATACTTTCTTGCGCATGAGCCAAGCACTCCAAATGTAGATGCAACTGCATTACATCCGCCTTCAATAGCGAGCTTAATAATATTTTCGGGGTCGAAGTAAATCGGGTTTGGAGCAAACGATGCTCCGGCTGAGTGCTCAATTCCTTGATCAACAGGAAGAATAGAAACGTATCCCGTTCCTGCCAGTCTTCCGTGATTGTAGAGCGCAGCCATATTTCTTAAAACGTTCGGACTTCTATCGCTATCTTTCCAGCATCTATCAATAAAATCGCTTCCGGGCAAATGAATATCATTCTTAGAAATTGTTTTACACTCATGGGTTAAAAGACCTTCGTTCTCTTTACCCAGGAGTTCTTTAATTTTATTAATCATTTGTATAATGTTTAATTTAAATTCTTTACTAAGTTAAAAATTAATTTAAGCTCAACTTTTTCGCCATTCACCTGAAACTCACCTGAGTTGGCAAGCGCTGTGCTTCGAATGAATGCAAGTCCGAGATTTTTTGAAACACTTGTAATAAGCCCGACTTCTTTTCCGTCTGAAAAAACTTTATCACCATTACTGATTGTTTGCACCGTTGTAACTTTCACCATTTGCTTTGGAATCTTTCCTTGAGCATCTAATCGCGCAATGACTTCCTGTCCTATGTAACATCCTTTAGTATAGGAAATATATTTTTCGAGTCCGCACTCTTTAGGATTTATCAAATCGTTAAATTCATTTGCGCCGTCGGCAATACCGAGTGAAATTCTGAGGTGTTCATAATCATCAAAGCTAACTTCATTAGCTTGATTGTATTTTGATTTTACTGATGCAACGTTACTTTCTATTGTAAGATAGATTGCTTTATCAAAGCCGAAATTATCTTCGAAAACATATTCGGTATCGGATAAACTAAAAAGATTATTATCTAAAAGATTTGTATTTTCAGTTCCGTTAACTTTGCTTTTCACATCATCTCCCCATAGGAGAATCAGTGAATGTTTTGAACTTGGCTTCTCAATTACAACGTCATCCATAATAATATATTTATCAAGATGAGTCGTAATTCTATCTTCGTAATTTTCAGTTGTAATTATAATAGAGTGATTCTCAAAGTTAAGAATTGTAATTAAATCTATTATTCTTCCCTTATCGGAAGTAAGAATTGTTTTTTTGTAATGGTTGGGTGGAAGAACGGTCAAATCGTTCGTAGACATTCTATTTAAAAAGTCGATTCTATCGCTACCCTTTAATATTAATACGCCGCAGTTTTTTTGATATAAATTTATACTCAAATTAGATTCTTATAATTTAATTCCGATTAAGAAGAAACAAATGCCAAGAAGAATTATGCTTATAAATCCCAGTCCCGATAAAATTAATAAACGGATGAGATTTTTTTTATAACTAAGAGCAGGATTTTCCAATTGCGGATTCTCCGGCGTTTGAGGTAAAATTACTTCCTCAATTATACCGTTCTCAGTATTTATTTTATTTTCTTCCAAACACCAAAATAACCATAATTAAACACAAATTAAATCCATAAATTACCTTTTAGTACTTATTTAGTATAAACTGCTTTGAAAGAAAAATGATTGTTATTTTTACTCAGTTGTTTAAACGATTTGGATGAAATAAAATCTGACTATTTACCTAAATTCTAATACTTGAAATTTGAAACATAGAATTTTAAACCAAATTAATTTTTATCTTATTAATTGCTTTAACAGGAATTTTTATATATTTTCATCTATGAGAAGATTACTTATAATATTTCTATCTTTTCCTTCCTTTTTACTCTCAAATAGTATTGGTTATAAATTACCGGTCGTTAAAGCCCAGTATTTTTTAGCAGGAAATACTTTTTCTACCTCAATCTGGAATACAGGAATATTTAATCAAAACCTCGGAGCTGACTTAGCTCCATCACTTCAATGGCCTCAGGGTTCTGGAAAATTTGTGGGACTCTCTGCAGGCATGTGTTTTGGGGCATATTATAATGGGGGACTACGGATTTCTAACGCTACTTACACCGGTGAGTATTCACCTGGATACGTTATAAACGGCGGTGGAGTAGCTATTGCAAAAACTTCTGTTTCATTTCATGTATATAAAGTTAATCGTGGTGATGACTGCCAAAGCAATCCTGATTACTGTAACTGGTACTTAATGGAGCAACAAGGAGCGCCATATGATGATGTAAATAATAATGGACACTTTGATATTGGAATTGATATACCCGGGATGAAAAATGCCGCACAAACAATTTTTGTATGTATTACTGATGGATTTTCTGAAAACCATTCTATTGCAGAAGGATTTTCCGGTGGGACGGCACCTCTTTATGCTCAAATAGGAATGACTATTTGGAACTATGATAATCCGGGATATGAAGATATGCAGTTTATAAAATACAGATTCATTAATAAAAGTTTAGTTGAGTGGAAGAAATCATACTTCTCTTTATTTGTGCATCCGCAGATAGGAGACTCATTAGATGACTATGTAGGTTGCGATACAATAAGAAGAATGGGCTACGTATACAATAGAGATAATATCGATGGCAGCGGTGCGGGAAACTCATACGGCACTGCCCCTCCCGCAGCAGGAATGACTTTACTTGACCATAACGATGGATTAGGAATGACATCGTTTCATTATACAATTCCTCCTCAATTAGATCCGAGTCCTTTTTGTGAAGAATTTCCTTATACTCCTGCTGAAGCATATAATTTAATGAAAGGTAATAAGAAAGATAATACTCCATGGTTGGATCCTACGGCATCTCCTCCGAAGCTGACGAAATATACTTTTCCTGGAGATCCTGAGAGTGGTGCAGGCTGGACGGAATACAATGGTGTAATAAGTAATTGCAACGGAGCAGTTTCCGGACCCGTCACTCCAAACTATTCCATTGCAAGAACTTTTATGATGAGCACAGGAAGTGATGATTACAATCTTCCGTGTCCTGCTTACATTCAGTTTTTTTATGCTCAGTTAGTGGCTCGCGGAAGCAATAATAAAAACTCCGTTACAAAATTAAAACAGTTATCTGATAAAGCACAGCAGCTTTTTAATCATAATTTTATAATTGGAATAAATCCGATATCATCAATTATTCCTGAAAAATTTTCTTTATATCAGAATTATCCCAATCCTTTTAATCCCTCAACAAAAATAAAATTTGATTTAACAAAATCTGAATTTACCTCACTTAAGATTTTTGATATCACCGGTAAGGAAATGCCTAATCTTGTAAATGAAAACCTGAAAGCAGGAACGTATGAAATAAATTTCTCTGCTCAAAATTTACCAAGCGGAATTTACTTCTATCAGCTAAAAACAAATTCATTTACAGAGACAAAAAAGATGACTTTAGTAAAATGATGATAAAGTTATATTAAATTATAGGTTTATTTTCCCAATATTCCCTCAAAAAAATCTTTGTTTTATTGCTGAATTTGAAATAGGTTTCAGTAATTAAACAACTCAATTATGCGATTTTTAATTTTAATATTTCTGATTTTTTCTTTTAATAAAATTATGGGAAAACCGGGTGTAAATATTTCTAATTTTCCTTATACTCTAATAAAGGAGCAGGTATCTATGAACGCAAATAATATTTCAACATGTGTATGGAATACGGGAGTATTTAATCAGGATTTGAGAACGACAAATACTCCAGGATTTGAATGGCCTAAAGGTTCGGGTAAATTTGCTATATGGTCAACGGGTTTAAGTATTGGGACGTATATTAATAATGAATTAAGACTTGCAACAATTTCGTCAAACGGAGAATATGCTCCTGGCTATACCAGTAACGGAATTTTTTATACAAATAATAATTTTAAATTATGTAAAGTAAAACGCGGGGATAATTCAATCAATAATCCCGATTATGCAAACTGGAGTTTCATGGTTCCTTACGGTGCGCCTTATAATGATGTAAATAATAACGGAACTTATGAACCACTTATAGATACGCCCGGTGTAAAAAATGCAGAGCAAACGATTTTTATTTGCCTAACTGATGCCGATGCAAGTAATCATTCAAGTTCTGAAGGATTTAGCGGGGGAACTCTTCCTGTTTTTTCCGAGATGCATTTTACAATGTGGGCTTACACTGCTTCAAGTTTAGCAGATGTACAATACGTAAAGATAGAAGTCGTGAATAAAAATAATTCCCCATGGGATAAAACTTATTTTGGATTAATTGTAGATCCCGATTTAGGAGATGTTAGTGATGATCGTGTAGGGTGTGATACGAATAGAAACTTAGCTTATTGTTACAATGGTGATAATCAGGACGGGACTGGAGGTGCAAGGACATATGGTGCAAACCCCCCTGCTGTAGGTTTTGATATACTTAAAGGTGCGGTAAACAAAAATACAAACACCTCACTAAATATGTCTTCGTTCAATTATTATCTGAGAAGTGGCGGCGGGCAGCCACCCTCGTGTGAGTGGCCGCCGAATGATCCGATTCATGCGTATAACTATATGAGTGG
>JBBRQV010000068.1:0-15932 GCA_038225955.1 Ignavibacteria bacterium
AACTCTCTGATTTTTTTTAGTACACTTAATCCGTCTTCATCCGGCAGACCTAAATCAAGCAATATCATAGATGGTTTATGATTTATGGTTTCCTGTATTCCCCGCTTACCATCTTCAGCTGCAAAAACTGTGTAGCCTGAATCTTCAAGCCCTATTTTCAAAAGACGCCTTATCTGTATCTCATCATCTATTACCAATATGTTTTTAGGATTGCTCATTTTAATTATGACAATGGGATTTTAATATTGAACTTCAATCCGCCTGACGCTTTATTTTCCGCAGAGATTGTTCCCCCGTGCGCCTCTACAATTCCTTTTGAAATAGAAAGTCCCAAGCCCGTTCCCCCAGCAATTTTATTATCGACACGGTAAAATTTATCAAAAATATTTTGTGCATCTGTATCCGGAATGCCCTTACCGTCATCGGATAAACTTATTTGCGCAAATTTTTCATCGGAAGATGCTGTGATTTCAATTTTAGAATCTTCATGCGTGTATATCAATGCATTTTGCAATAAATTTTTTATAACCTGCTCCATAAGCCCAAAATCTATTCTTATCAAAGGCATATTTTCTGAAACTGTTACAATTATTTTATGTTTGTTCAATTCACTTTTGAACTGCTCTAAGGCCGAGTTTACTAAATCGTTTACATCATATAGATTAAAATTTGGGACTAACTTTCCTGACTCAAGCCTTGCCATATCCAATAGATTTTCTACTAGACGGTTCAACCTTAACGAAGCTGTATAAATTTCATTATATAACTGTGCTCTTGTCTCACCGCTGTTATTTGATTTTATATTTTGCAATAAATTTGATGAACCCATTATTGTAGCAATCGGAGTTTTGAGCTCGTGAGATAAACTATCGAATAAAATTTTATATAATTTTTCTGATTCTTCGAGCACGAGAGTTTTATTGGCTTTCTGGTTTAAAGTTTCGCGTTCCATTGCATCTGCAATTTGACTCATAAAATTATCAATCAAAGTTTCCTGCTCTTTGAAAATCATTTCACTCTCAATTTTCAGACCTATAACTCCATAAGTACCTCTAAGATTTTTCAAAGGATAATAAATGTATTCTGAAGATGTTAACGAGTCTGTAAACTTCCCGGCTCTTTTCCCGTTTGTATATATCCATTGAGCAACACTTAGCTCTTTATCTGATACTTTCTCTTCTGCTCTGCCGGTGAACTGTTTAATATTTTTTGGATTTTCAGTGCTGATAAAAGCAATAGCTTGTGAATCAAAAACTTTTGATAAATTATCGAGTGAGTTTTGAATTACTTCATTCAAGGTATTTGCTTTGGATAAATCATTTGCAAGATTAAACAATGCAATAGCTCTCTCTTCTCTTTGGCGTACCGCTCTTTCGCGCTGCCTTATTCTAGTGGTTAAAACTCCGGTAACATAAGCAACAATAAAAAACATTATGAACGTAAGTAAATCTTCTGTTTTACTTATTATCAAAGTAAAATAAGGGGGAACGAAAAAATAATTCCATATAAGAGGACTCATCGCGGCGGCAAGAAGCACAGGTCCAGGTCCTAATATCAATGGCATCAAACAAACTACTAATAGAAATATTAATGCTATAGTTTGATAGCCAAGGAAGGAACTAAAAGTATAACATATCGCTGCAACACAAATAATAATAGATGCTGAAAGAAGATATTTTAAAAAACCCGACTGTGTATCAGGCACCTTGAAAATGCTTTTCCGTTTCTGCTCTTTATTCTCCCCTGAGGCAATATATACATCTATCTTACCGCTTTCATTTATTAATCTGCTTACAATGTCTTTACCAAAAATTCTGAAAAGAAAATTTTCATGATGCGATTTCCCTATTACAATATGAGTTACGTTTTCCCTCTTAGCAATTCTGAGCAACCCATTTACCACATCAACATCCACAGTAGAAATAACTTCTGCGCCAAGTTCTTTAGCCAGTTCAATATTTTTATTTAATATACTTTTTTCTTCTTCTGTTAATGTTTTTGATGTCTCGATATTCACGGCAATCCAGCTTGCTTCCATCGTGTAAGCAATACGTCTTGCCCATCTGACCAAGTCAATTGAGTTCGGACTTGCGCTTATTCCTATTAAAATTCTTTGAGTTGATTTCCATGGACCGACAATTTTATTTTCCTGCATGTAATGCCGAACCTGCTTATCAACTCTGTCGGCGGCAAGTCTTAATGCAAGCTCTCTAAGCGCGCTGAGATTTCCTTTCCTGAAAAAATTATTTACAGCATCAACAGTTTTATCGGCAGTATAAACTTTCCCGTCGGAAAGTCTCTGCAATAGTTCATCGGGAGAAATATCTACAAGCTCAATTTCATCTGCAGCTTCTAAAATGGAATCCGGTACTTTTTCTTTTATTATTATTCCTGTAATCTGGCTTACAGTATCGGCAAGGCTTTCAAGATGCTGAACGTTTATTGCAGTGAAAACATCAATGCCGTTATCAAGAAGTTCGAGCACATCTAAATATCTTTTTTTATGTCTGCTGCCGGGAGCGTTTGTGTGGGCAAGTTCATCTACTATAACGAGCTTTGGTTTTCGTTTGAGAATTTCATCAACATCCATTTCCTCAAGCTCAAATCCTTTGTACTCTATTTTTTTACGTTCTAACTGCGGAAGATGAAAGAGTAGGAATTCCGTATCAGACCTGTGATGTGTTTCAACATATCCTATAAGTATATCTATTTTTCTACCATAAGCCATGCTTGCATCCTGAAGCATTGCAAACGTTTTACCGACACCTGCACTCATCCCGAGATAAATTTTAAGTTTACCTTTTTTCTCTTTCTGCTCAGATTGTTTTATCTGCGCAAGCAATTCATCGGGATTTGGTCTGGAGGCATCTTCCATGATTACAATTTATCTAACTCGAGATTTAATTTAACTACATTAATACGTGATTCCCCTAAGAAGCCCAATTGAGGAGCCTCAGTATTTTTCTTAACTAATTCAATGAGAGCGTTTTTCTTTTGTGAATTAAAATCCCTGGCTTTGGAAATTCTATCTATCTGAAAATTTGCATTTTCTATGCTTATATGCGGGTCTATTCCACTGGCAGAAGCAAAAATTGCATCCGGTGGAACCTCAATATTTTGAGGAAGTCCGTTAAAATCTATATATGTTTTTCGTAGTGAATCTACTCTTTGCTTAAGCACAATACTTGTCGGTCCTAAATTACTTCCTGATGAAGGCATGGGCTGATAGTCGATTGCAGAAGGTCGTGATTGAAAATATTTTGCACCTGAAAATTTCTGCCCGATTAATTCAGAGCCTACGACTTTTCCGTTATTTATTATAAGACTTCCATTTGCCTTACCGGAGAAAGCTAACTTTCCAATTCCGAAAATCAGGATAGGATAAATTATTCCTGTTATTATTGTAAATATTAAAACTGCTTTTATTGATATTATAAACGTTTTCATTTTAAACTAATTTAATTGCTGTGATTAGTAAATCGATTAGCTTTATTCCTATGAACGGAATTATCAATCCTCCTAAACCATAGATTAAAACATTTCTTTGTAAAACACTTGCTGCACCTAATGGGCGATACTTCACCCCTTTTATTGCAAGCGGAATAAGAAGAATAATTATTATTGCATTAAAAATTACAGCACTGAGTATTGCACTCTCCGGTGAAGTAAGCCTCATTATATTCAGCGCATCAAGCGGGCCGGCGGACCCGTTCACTGAATATAGAATTGTAAACAACGCAGGTAAAATTGCAAAATATTTTGCTACATCGTTTGCTATACTGAAAGTTGTCAACGAGCCGCGAGTCATCAACAGCTGTTTCCCTACTTCAACTACTTCTATTAGCTTTGTTGGGTTGCTGTCTAAGTCAACCATGTTACCCGCTTCTCTTGCCGCCTGTGTTCCCGAATTCATCGCAATACCAACATCTGCCTGTGCAAGAGCAGGAGCATCATTTGTACCGTCACCAATCATTCCTATTAAATGTCCACCTGCCTGTTCGTCACGAATTTTTTTCAATTTATCCTCAGGCTTTGCTTCTGCAAGGAAATCATCTACACCTGCCTCTGCTGCAATAGCTGCTGCAGTAAGCGGGTTATCACCTGTAATCATTACAGTCTTAATTCCCATTTTTCTAAGCTGCGCAAAGCGTTCTTTTATTCCGCCCTTCACAACATCTTTTAAACGTACAACACCTAATACATTTTTATTTTCTGAAACAACAAGCGGAGTAGCTCCTGCGCTTGCGATAGCATTAACGATATTTCTTATTTCATCCGGATAAGAACCTCCATGCAATTCAATATCTTTCTCAATAGCATCTGCTGCTCCTTTACGGATTACTCTTAAACTATTTCCTTCTTTAAAATCTATACCACTCATCCTTGTCTCCGCTGAAAACAAAATAAAGTTGACGTGCTCAGGAATCATTTCTTTAGAACGCAAATTGTATTGTTCCTTCGCAAGCTTTATTATAGAACGACCTTCAGGAGTTTCATCAGAAATAGATGATAACATTGCTGCCTCGGCTAATGCTTCTGGTTTCACTCCCGGTGTAGGAATAAATTCTGTAGCCATTCTGTTTCCCAATGTAATCGTACCTGTTTTATCCAATAACAAAACATCTAAGTCACCTGCTGCTTCAACCGCTCTGCCGCTTGTAGCTATAACATTTCTTTTTACAAGTCTATCCATTCCGCTGATTCCGATTGCACTTAGAAGTCCGCCAATAGTTGTAGGAATTAAGCACACTAATAATGAAACAAGAATTGTAACCGATATATTTTTTTCTGCGCCTAACCCTGATGCTGCTAAGCTATATGAATAAAAAGCAGGCAGCGTCGCGACTGCAAAAAGAAAAACTATTGTTAGCCCCGCAAGCAAAATTGTTAATGCAATTTCATTCGGAGTTTTTTGTCTCTTAGCGCCTTCAATTAATAAAATTAATTTATCCATGAAAGTATTTCCAGGTTCTGCAGTGATTTTTATTACGATTCTATCGCTGATAACTTTTGTTCCTCCGGTCACTGCGCTTCTGTCTCCGCCGCTTTCACGAATTACGGGAGCAGATTCTCCTGTGATAGCAGATTCATCCACACTTGCAACTCCGTCAATTACTTCACCATCCATTGGAATAATATCGTTAGCTTCGCATACAACTGTATCACCTTTTCTTAAGTCACCTGCATCAATAACTGATTCTATATTATCTGTAAGCTTTCTAGCTGTCGTAAATTTTCTTGCCTTACGTAATGTATCTGCCTGCGCTTTTCCTCTGCCTTCAGCAACTGCTTCTGCAAAATTTGCAAAGAGTACAGTGAACCAAAGCCATATTGAAATTTGTAAGTTGAACAAAGAGAAATGTGAAGAGAGAACAAGTGATGTAAACACCGCTCCTATTTCGACAATAAACATTACAGGATTTTTATATAACACCGCAGGATTTAATTTTTTAAATGAATCAAATACTGCCTGCTTTAATATTGCTGAATCGAAAGTTTTATTTTTTGAGTTATCCATAAAATTTTTGCTTAAAAAGCCACTCCGTTTTTCATTAACAAATGCTCTATAATTGGACCGAGACTTAATGATGGGAAAAATGTTAATCCGCCGACAATTAAAATTACTCCAATAAGAAGAATTACAAATACATAATTATCAGTGCTGAATGTCCCTGCACTTACAGGAGTTTTATTTTTCTTTGCAAGATTTCCGGCTATTACCATAACGGGTATTATTACTCCGAATCTTCCGACTAACATTGCTAAACCAAGTGTAAGATTATAGAATACAGTGTTTGCATTTAATCCTGCGAATGCGCTTCCGTTATTTCCTGAAGCTGATGTAAAGGCATATAGGATTTCAGAGAAACCATGCGCTCCGCTGTTTGTAAGACTGGAAAGCCCTACATTAGTTACAGAGCCTATTGCAGAAAAAATTAAAATCATTGCGCTGGGAAGAAGAACAACTAACATACTCATTCTTATATCGAGTGCTTCAATTTTTTTGCCGAGGTACTCGGGTGTTCTGCCGACCATAAGCCCTGCTATAAATACGGTAAGAAAAACAAAAATTAACATACCGTATAACCCCGAGCCTACTCCGCCGAAAATGATTTCGCCGAGCATGATATTTATCATTGCAATCATTCCGGCTAATGGTGAAAGGCTGCTGTGCATTGCATTTACTGAACCGTTTGATGCAGCCGAAGTAGCAGTTGACCAGATAATACTGTTTGTAATTCCGAATCGTAATTCTTTGCCTTCGAGATTGGATGCAGTTTGCAAAACAGGGTTATACAGATGCTCTGAAATTAACGAGCCGCTTAATCCTATTAAAAAAAGAATCATCATAACAGAAAATAATATCCAACCTTCCTTCTTTGCACCTGCCATTAAGCCGTAAGTATAAGTAAGCGCTGCGGGTATTAAAAGAATTGCAATCATCTGAAGCATGTTTGATAGCGGCGTAGGGTTTTCAAACGGATGCGCGCTGTTTGTATTAAAGAAGCCGCCGCCGTTTGTTCCTAATTGCTTAATTGCAATTTGTGAAGCTGCAGGTCCGCTTGGGATTGTCTGCTCGTTACCTTCTATTGTTTTAATTTTTTCATAGGGAGAAAATGACTGAACGACTCCCTGACTTATCAAAACCGTTGCGAATAAAATCGAAAGAGGCAGCAGCACATAAACCGTTGCCCTAACCATATCAATCCAGAAGTTACCGAGCTTATCGCTTAGCTTTAAAGTTATTCCTCTTATTAATGCAAGTAATACTGCAATACCTGTTGCTGCACTTAGAAAGTTCTGTACTCCTAGGCCAAGCATTTGTGTTGCATAGCTCATTGTAGTTTCACCGCTGTATGATTGCCAGTTAGTATTTGACATAAAGCTAATGGCAGTGTTCAATGCCAGATGGAAAGGTACGTTTTCAAGTCCCTCAGTATTTAACGGCAGCCATTTTTGAGTTAATTGAAGTATAAGGACAAATGAAAATCCTGCAAAGTTAAAGCCGAGAATTGCGAAGAGATATTTCTTCCAATTCATTTCTTCATCTGTTTTAATTTTCAGAAATTTATAAATGAATTGTTCAAGCTTACCGAAAATTGGTGTTAAAAAATTCCTTTTTCCGGAAAAAACATTGAACATATATTTTCCCAATAACGGTGTGCAAATAATAATTGAAATAATAAAAAATATTATCTGGATGTAATCTGATGCTTTCATATCTAAAACTTCTCCGGTTTAAAAATTACGTACACTAAATAAGCGAGAAGAAATATTACTATTATTAATCCCGCTAAGTATTGCCATTCCATAATTAAAGTATTTTAGTTATTCAAAAATACTTCTAATAGTGTAAGCAAAAAATAAAATGTAATGGGAAATGTATAAAGATTTTATAAAGATATGAGGAAAAACGCTTAAAACGCGGAAAAGGCGAATGAAAAAGCAGGATGAATAGCTAAAAATAAGATACCTAAGGGGTATATTTTAACAGAACAACAAATGAGAATTAAGTTTTACTTAAATCCCCAAGGCATTTACTTTTGCAATAACCCAAGTGATATCGCCATTCGATTCCTTTATTAATTTATCAATTTTGAAGGTACTTTTTTCTTTACCCTCTTTTAGCTTTACAAGTTCCTTTATTGCAGCAATATAACCATTGCAAAATACTATCCATTCAGGAGGAAGATTTCCTTTATTTATATAATGCTTAAAATTATCCAATGCAAAAAATAGCGGTTCAATTTCGTTTAACTCATAATAATTTTCTATGATTAATTTATAAGTCTGCTGTTTGAACAAAAAATTATCAACTTTCACTTTATTAATATGTTCAAGTGATTTATTAAATTCATTACGCGCAAAATACAGATGGCCTTTGCTATAATTCAACATATTGCTACGATACAAGGGATCAAGCTCGTCAATGTATTTATCAATAAAGTCCTCCAGCCAATCGAGTTCATTTCTAAACAGAGCATTAGTAACTATATAGCTGAATAAAAGGTGGCTTAAATATCCGTTCTCCCCGTATTTATAAATTTTCTTTTCAAGCATACTTTTATATATCTCAAGAAGGATTTTCTTTCCAACTTTACTGTGTGAGGCTATATTGCTAAGCTGAACAAATATTGAGAATCTTTCCGCACCTGCGAACAGCATATAGTTTTTCTCTACCAGTTGATGAAATTTATTGAAAGAATCGAAATCATTATAATCCATCAATGCTTTTGACATATAATAATACATGGAGACTATCTCATAATCTTTTTCAGAAATTTCCTTAATGCTTCCAAGAGTTTTCTCTGTATCTATAAAACTTAAAAATTTTCTGAGAATACTTTTATCGTAATATACATTTGTATTAACTTCACTTGCATGAAGATTATGCATTACTTTGAATAATTTTATGAGAATAAAATATATTAAATTGTTCCCGTACAGACTATTTACGGGGACATTCCTCACATCACCGCCAAATAAAAGATTGTCTTCATATTGTTCATCAAGCACGGCACGGTTCCAGTAATAATATTCATTTTCAATAAGATTATCTTTCTCATAATCTTTATTTATATCTTCATAATAATTTCTAAAAGTTTTTGAAAGCCCTCTTAGCAAAAGCTCCTTCGATATCTTTATTTTAAATTCAATTTCATCTCTATTGTACCCTTCATTGGCGAGAAACTTCAGCAGCAATTTATAAAGCTCTGACATCTGATTCCGCAAAACTCCATCATTAAATTCTTTACCCTTATACAATTTTTTGTAAATATTTTCTTTGGTAAGCGATTCATCTTTAAACTCAGGATAATACTTCTTCAATTCTTTCAGAAGCGTAACAGCGGATGGCTTTTTATTAAAATATGGGGATAAAACAAAGTCTTCAAAGCTTTTAAGCTCATCTTTGGAGAGATTGGCTAAAATTTTAATAAGGTTTGAGTTTAGCATGCCAGTTACAAAGTTAGTTGCGAAAAGTTAATTTTTAGGGTATTACAAGGCTTTTGTTAAATTTTGCTGTTTTTTGACTGATTACAAAGTGAAAAAACTTTCTTTGAATTGAAAGCCTAAAAATATTAGTTTGAAACAACAAAAATTGAAAAGTGCCTTTAAGATTAAATTTTATATCAATGCTGCCAATCTTAATTCTCAATCATGAGAAAATTAATACTCAGGTATTGGTGAAAACTTCAAAGCAGGAAGATGATACATGGGCTTTTACTTTAAATAACACGACAAAGAATATTTATAAAATTTTTCTTGAAAGTTATTTCAGTGAGAATACCGGTAAACTATTATACAGAGAAGCCTCGGATGAATTTAAGCTCCATCCGGGCATAGTAACAGTAACTGAAAAAGAAATTGGGGAAATAATTTCCAAGCACCTGAGTGAAAAACTTGTTAAGGAATTATCTGTATGTGTAAAGCAAAAATACGGACCTGATTTAGGTTTTCAAAACATCCAATTACAAGAAATTATTTAAAAGTTTTTCAAAATTAAACAAAATATGCTGCATAAATTTAAACTCCTTTTTTTTATCTCCCTGTTCTTCGCAGTTACTTCGCAGCTTCATGCCAATGTAATTGTTACAATAAAGCCTCCTCCTCCCGGGAAGCTAAACGTGGAAAATCTTTGGTCAGTGACTTTGAATAACGTATCTCAAAGTACTTTCAAAGTTTTTCTTGACGGACAATTGACTGAAAACTCTGACGGATTAATATTCGAGGCAAAAACAAAAGAATTTGATCTTCCTCCGGGTATTACAACTGTTACGGTAAATGAGGTAAGTCCCATCAGCGCAAAATTTCCTAAGGAAAAATACAAAAATGTTTTAATGCAGACCGGCGAAGTTCCTTCCGGCAATTATACAATTTGTGTTATTGTCGAAAAGAAAGATGGCTCTGTTTTAGGAGACCAATGCATAACTCATCAGGTAACTATTGCTTCTGCAATAAGTCTCTTCATGCCTGATAATGATGCTGTAATAAAAGAAAAAAATCCTACGTTTAGCTGGGCTCCTTTATCAGGTAACAATCAATATAAATTTACCATAGCTGAAAAAAATGGCACGCCAACCCAATCGATGAACACTCCATTGTATGATAAGACGGTTAATTCTCCGCTATATGTTTATTCTCCATCAGCTCCTACTTTGGTTGCCGGTAATTCTTATTATTGGAGAGTTACTCTATTGGATTATAAAGGAGACCCAATGCCTCAATATCAAAGTGAGATAAGAGGTTTCAAAATATACAAAGATGAACCTCCACCAAATAATACGGGAGATGGCTTTATTCAGCTGCTTACTCCATCTGACGACGGCAACCTTGATGTAACACAAATGACAAGTAATAATAATAATACATTTCCTGCGTTTAAATTCACATGGAAGAAGGCAAATACAAATAAATCAATTACCAAGTATATATTAAAAATTTATAAAGTAAATGGTCCCGGACGTTTTAATTTTGATGAAGCAACTCCTAATTATAAAGAAGAAATAGTAGACGGAATTAACTCTGCTCAACAGCAAACAATAATTACCGTAGAAATGGGAATTTTAGATAAGGGCTCTGAATATTATTGGAGAATGGAAGCATTTTCACAATCATATCTTAATCAAAATAATGGAATTGTAGGTAAAAGCGATGTATTTAAATTTAAAGTTATTGGCGGTGAAGATTTGGCTGATGATGTAAAAAAATTCAAAATTGGAAAGTACGATGTTAGTGTTACAAAAATTACTAATAAAAGTCCTTCTAATTTTGAAGGTACAGGTAAAGTTACTCTTTGGGCAAACGGTCCTTCGGTTGATGTAAAATTTCAAGATCTTATTATTGAAAATACTGCTATGCAGTGGAAAGTAAAATCCGGCACAATACAAAATGCTGTTCAAGCCGGATTCAAACCGATAAAACTAGAACATGCAGAATCGCAGTCTTACTTTACGGGAAAAGTAATTAGTCTTGGAACTGAAGGGGCAACAATTCAAGGTTTCATCACGACACAGTTTCCACTGATGACAACAGCAAATATTAAAATAAACGGAGTCAATTATCCTATTCCAAACAATGTTGGAATAGCATCTGCCGAGACATGGTTTAAGGTTGACCCGGAGACTAAGCTATCGATAGATAATTTAACATGCACTGAAACGCCGGAGTATGATTTAACTGAACCTACGGGTTTTAAATTATCCTTTAGTAGCGTTAAAACTTCTTTTACAGTTCAATCTAATAAACTCACTTTAAAACTTGCCGGAGTTATCACATTCCCGGACAATATTAAAAATACTTCCGGAGAAAAAATTCAGATAGGATTTGAGAATCAAAGCTCCTTAAAATTTTCACAAGATTTAGATAAAGCTTCGTTCTCCGTGCCAATCAGCAAAAATGGCAACGCAAGTCTTTACGTAAAAAGTGTTACATTTGATCTTGTCCCTAAAGGAGACTGGAAGGGAGGGATTAGAATTCAAAAAGGTACAATTAATTTTAAATACGGCAGCGGTTTCTCGGATATAGAATTGACACCAAATAATACTGCCGGTGATTTATACATGACATCTAAAGGTTTGACTGCCAAAACGACCATTTCCGGTCTTAGCTATAATAGCAAATTCTATGGTTTTAGCTGCACAGTTGATAAATTCGTGCTCGATTATAAAAATAATACTCTCAATAATTGTAATTTTACAGGAGGGGTTTACATTCCTTTTGTAAGTCTTAATATGAAATATACAATTCCTATTAATGAATTTGGTATTGGAACCGGATTTTTGGATATAGATAATTCTCTTGGCAGCATGTATTTATTCGGTAACAATCCATCTGAACACGATAGGTTAAAGCTAAACTTAAAATCAGCTTTGATAAAGCAGGATAAAATTACATTCCAATGTGATATTACTTTAGATAATACAAAGAATGAGAATTTATCCACAGGTACGATGAATGCTTATAGTTTATATGTTTCATCAAATGGGAAAATAGGATTCGACCAAGACGAAATTACTCCGGGCGGCTGGCTTGAACTTGATAATTATACTGGCTCAGTTTACAATGGTTATGATGTTACGCTTTCAAGAATCAGAATAGGCGATGTAGACGGTAACGGTAATTACAGCTTTGATGTAAAAGGAAAAATTATTTTAGCTGAAGATTTATCAGGTCCGGGTGGAAGTGATTTTGGCGTATCGTATCCGTTCTATAGAAATCCAAATAAAGGAGGAAGCGGCTCTGAAGTTTCTTATGCTAATGAAATGCAGTCAGATGGTATCAGTGTGAAGTTTGAAAATTCAGAATCATCTTACTCTGCAAGTATATCCTACGTAAGAGGTGATGCAACTTATGGAACTGCTTTCATGGCATCATTTGATATGACTATGCACGACCCAAGTGAATTTATAGTTACAAGCAGAGTTATCCTCGGTAAAGCACCTGAAGGATTTAAATACTGGTTCGTCGAAGCCGGTGTGGAGTTTCCAGATAATCCGATAAGCATCGGCATAGGAGATTTAGGTCTTTACGGATTTAAAGGAAGAGTTTACTCAAAGATGAGACATACAGGTACAGGCATTTCAAACAATACATACGTACCTGATGGTAGTATGATATTCGGTGTTTATGCGGAGGTACCCTTCATGTCCACCGAAGATAAAGGTGATAAAATCTGGGGTAAGACTTCATTGGAAGTTACAATAGGTAACGGATTCAAGAGTGTGTTAACAGGTGATGTTTATATTTTAGCGGGCGGTGTAGGAAAAACAAATGCTAAGATTTACGGTAACGCAGTAATAACAGTCAGTACAAGTCCTGCATTCTTTAGTGCAGATGTAAACGTAGTAGCAAACTTTGATAATGTTGTATGCGGTAACGGAAACCTTGCGCTATATTTTGGTTCAGATACATGGTACTTGAACGTTGGTACGCCGCAGTCACCTCTTACGATGAACATTTACTGTGGTCCAACAACAGCAACATCTTATATAGATTTAAATGGCTCTAACGTGGCATTTGGTGTAGGTTACTCAGTTGATACAGGTCCTCAAACATGGGCAATATTTTACGGCAGAGCCTGGGGGAGTGTAAACATAGATGGGAACCTTGCATACTCACCATTCCAGTTTACCGGTAAAGCAGTTATCACAGGAGGAGCAGAACTCGGATTCCATTATGATATCTGGATTCATCACGGTAACATAACAGTTCTTTCAGCAGCGATAACTGCAACTTTAGAAGCAACTTTACCAAACCCTGTTTGCTTTGCAGGTAAAATAAGCGCTAAGGGTTGTATATTCCACATCTGTAAAACTGTAACTTTAAAAATGCGATATAAAGGCGGCTCGTTCTCTTTTGACGACCATTGCTAAAATAAAAATTATATGACAAAATACATTAAAATAATTTTTTTCCTTCTATTCTTTTCATTGATGCTTTCTGCATTATCTTACGCTCAAAGTTCATATGTAAAAGCTGGATATTCTCCCAAAGAGAAATCAATAATGGTAAAATGGTTTGCTGAAAAGAACCGTTTTGATGATGGAGTTCTGATTTACAGAAAAGATAACGTTGATAATAACTGGGTTAAACTAACAGACAAACCAATAAAGAAAGCTGCAAAACTATCGGAAGCAGAATCAAAAAGCTCTGATTCAACAATTGCAATATACAACTATATTGTAAACAATGTTCCAAAAGATAATGATGAGTATGAGAATTGGGAGTTCACCCTAATACTGCAATCATTATTGAATAACAATTTTGCAATGTATGCAGGGCTTGGATATTCAGATACAAAAATTGATGCAGGTAAAAAATATACTTACAAAGTAAATTACCTGCGCTCAGGATCGGAAGTAGAATTAGCTACTTCTGATGAGACGGGTATGGATGATATTAGTGCAACTGTAAATAGTACATTAGCTCTCACTCAGAATAAAGAGAAAATATTTTGTAACTGGACTGCTGAAGTTGATAAATTTATTTCATACAACATATACAGGGATTCAAAGAAACTTAATGACCAGCCTGTATATGTTTTTGATATGGATAAAAAACAGGCTTATCTCTTTTCTGATTCGTTGACATCTGAAGGGACATTTAATTATTCGTATACCGGTTTAGATCCATTTGGAAATGAAAGCGCGCAATCATCCGGTGTTGCAATTACAGTTGAATCAGTTAAACTCCCTCCAAGAGCAATGAATGTAAGATATGATGGCAATAATCAGCTTATACTTTACTGGAGAGTAAGCTCTACAAATAATTTAAAGGGTTTTAATATTTTCAGAGGAAGCGATGTAAAAGGAGAGTTTACAAAAATAAATTCTTCTTTGCTATCTTCCACTGATACATCCTATGTAGATAACACAGCAGAACTGAACAAAAAATATTTCTATTATGTCTCATCTGAAAATAACGGTGGATTGATAAATAATTCGTCTGTGATTGCAGCAGCAAGCGCAGATTATTCAAAGCCCGTTACTCCGGTTAATCTGACAGCGGTGAGTGATTCTGTTTGCATAAGATTAACATGGGATAAAAGTACGTCCACAAATGTAATCGGATATAAAGTTTATAGGAATATAAAAGGCAATGAAGGTGAGTTCTTACTTATGACTCCTGCCCCACTAAAAGAAACTTCCTATACCGACAATCTGAATAAAGGAACTTTGAATGACTTCTACTATAAAGTAGTAGCTGTGAATCAAAAATATATGAATAGCGAGTACAGCCAGCCCATTGCGATAAAGGTAAAAGATGTTAAACCTCCTTCTGTACCAACAATTTCAGAAGTCTCAGTTGAAAACAATATCGTTACAATAAAATGGCAGCCTTTATTTGAAACTGACTTAGCTGGATACAAAGTTTACCGTTCCGAAGACAGTCTTTCAGGCTTTACTGAAATCTCTGCTCCGGTAAAAGATAAGACTTCGTTCGCTGATAACTCAATAGCTGCCGGTAAAACTTACTACTACAAAATTTCTTCAGTTGATAACTCGGGTAATATTTCAATGCCGAGCGGGAATTATATGATTTTAATTCCTCAGGCAGAGATTACAGCTCCCTCAGTTAAATTAAACCTTACCTATAGCAAAGAAAATAATTCAGTAAGTATATCATGGGATGCAGTTCAAAGCAGTGCATCTCCTGTAAAAGGATATTTTTTAATGAGAAAAGATAATGACGATGAATATGCTTACACAGCAAGTGAATTTATTACTGTTACAAATTTCAGCGATGCGCGAATTGAAGCACCTGCAAAGTATAACTACTCATTAAAAATTATTTACGAGAACGGAGATGTTGTTAATACTCCTGAACAATTAATCGAAACAAATTAAAATTTTTTAAATGAAAATTCTCAAATTAATCTTTTTATTTTTAGTTATCTGTACTTCATCACAGGCGCAGATTTCCATTACAATAACTCAGCCGCCTCCTAACAGATTCTTCATCGAAGACCTGTGGAAAATAAAAGTTATCAATAGCACAAAAGGGAATAAAACTATATACCTTAAAGGAATTGTGACTGAGGCAGTTCAGGGCAATGTTATCAATGCGACAACAAGAGCATTTACCGTAAGCCCGGGGATTAATTCACTAACAGCAGCGCAGTTAGGAAGCATTGATGTTGCATACTCAAGCAATAGAATTAAAGAGGCTATTAAGAACACAGGAGGTTTTCCTTCAGGTACATATCAAATTTGTGTAAGCGCTTACGAAGATGGCACAAATACTTTTTTAACTTCTGATTGTCTCGATAGAAAAATTGAAAACATCACGCCCCCTACTTTAATTTCACCTGTTCATCAATCATCAATTGATAATAAGATTCCGATATTTTCCTGGATACCATCTACAACCAATAATTTCAGGAGCTTTTCATACACTTTAAAAATTGTAGAAATTATTCCTGGGCAATCTCC
>JBBRQV010000069.1:0-15773 GCA_038225955.1 Ignavibacteria bacterium
TGAGCTTTTACAGGTTCAAGATTTTTACTTGTCGGGTCAGAAATTCCTAAATTAATAATTACATTTTTTCCGTTTATAGAAATACCGTTATAAAGTTCAAGTGAGACATAATCCTTC
Source organism: Ignavibacteria bacterium (assembly GCA_038225955.1). GTDB lineage: Bacteria > Bacteroidota > Ignavibacteria > Tepidaquicellales > Tepidaquicellaceae > JAFDZO01. Next base: position 118 of record JBBRQV010000069.1, read on the forward strand.
TTAACGAATGGTTCGTTTATCGCGGATAAAATGCTTTTTATATTTTGTTCAGTTATCATGTATTTTAAAGTGAAGTGTAAAATATAAATTACAAGGTAGTGATTAAATGTAAATCAACTTCCTCAATTCTTTTCCATTTCTTAAGAGCTTCATTTTTACTAAATTTCTCCTTTACATCACAGTGCTTAATAAAAAATCCAAAATAGCGTTATTAATATTTTGCATCGCAGCAATTTTCTGGCTCGGGGCTGTTAATGTCCGGTTTTTCATAGGGAATCAACTTCTGAATTACGATGAATTTAATTTCAGAACGAGCATTCCTCCCGATGAAGAAAATCAGATTTTTCAGGCTGTTGCAAACTGCTCGCTTATTATAATGGTTTTTTATCCGATAGCTTTATTAGCAGCGATTACCTTTGTTAAAAACTGTAAGATAAAACTTAAAGAGAATCCATGGCTGTTGATGTGCGCAATTTTATTTTTTGCTTTCGTACCCGTTGAGCTGTATACCTCTTATCTCGATTTAAAATTTGTTTTGCTCTTTAATACACGACCTGCAAATCATGATACACTGTTGAAATTTTTCGGCGAACGTATCGGATTTTTAAAAGGCGTTCCATGGATTGCAATGCTCTCTTATTATACAATGGTAGGCGTAGCAATTTTCCAGCCTTTGAAAAAATCTCATTCGGAACTTGATTACGAAAAGACCAGGGCAAAAGAACACTCCTACAAATATATTTTCCACGAGGAAGATGATTTACTAATTGATGAAAAATAATCTTCGATGTCACTCATAAAAAAAACTCCGGTAAAAAAGACTGATGAGAAAAAAGATGCTCTCATTAGTGAACTCATAGAACTTTTATCCACGATAGGTTACAGAGTACGAATAGAAAAAGGTGCATTCAAAGGAGGCTTTTGCTTACTAAGAGAAGAGAAAATTTTTCTTTTGAAGAAAGACCTTGAGCAGGATAGAAAAATAAATATCCTTGCAAGAAATATTTCTGAAATAGGTGTTGAAGATATTTTCATAAAACCGAACATTAGAGAGCTGATTGAAAACGCATCAGGCGATGAAGAATAAAGTATAATCACGATGAAAGTTACACTACTTGGTACAGGCACATCACAGGGAATTCCCGTTATCGGCTGCCCATGCGCAACCTGCCACTCAACAAATCCTAAAGATAAACGATTAAGAGTATCTGCATATCTTGAAATTCCCGGCTATGGTATAAACAATGATGTTCTGAAATTATTAATAGATACTTCATCCGATTTCCGTCAGCAAATGCTTACTAATAATTTTGATGACGTTGATGTTGTTTTATTTACACATGCTCACATAGACCACATTGGAGGAATGGATGACCTTCGACAGATAAACCAACAGAAAAAAAAGCGAATAGATATTTATGGAAATCAATTAACACTTGATGAAATTAAAATTACTTTTAGGTATGTATTGAATAAAAAATTGCAGGAGCATAATGCAGTACCACTATTAAATTTTAATTATATAGATTTAAAGCCATTCAAGATTAACGAACTCGAAATTATTCCTATAGAAATCTACCATGGAAATCTCCCTATTTTAGGATTTAGAATTCAAAATTTTGCATATTTAACAGATGCAAGTATGATACCGGAAACTGAATTTTCTAAATTGCAAAATCTTGATGTTCTTGTATTAGATGCGTTAAGAATAAGACCGCATCCCACTCATTTTAATCTTGAACAGGCAGTTGAAGCAGCAAAGAGAATCAATGCAAAGCAAACGTACTTTACCCATATCACACATGACATAATGAACGATGATATAAACAAAACTCTTCCTCCAAATATACAATTAGGCTACGACGGCTTATCGTTTGAAATTTAATAATGCATTTTACCTATGAAAAATACATTGTATAAAGCTATAACCGAAGCAGGAAAGATTTTAAAAGCTAACTTCGGCGGTGATTATAAAATTGAAAGCAAGGACATGATTGCAAATCTTGTTACTGAAATTGATAAAAAATCCGAAGAGAAAATAATTGAAATTATAAAGGACGATTTCCCTCTCCATAATATTTTATCGGAGGAAATTGGCGCGTTAACTCAGGAATCAAATTACAAATGGATTATCGACCCGATTGACGGAACGATAAACTATGCTCACTCAATTCCTATCACATGCATTTCTATAGGACTCGAAAAAGACGGCGAAGTTATCATGGGGGCAGTTTATAATCCTATGATGAATGAACTTTTCTTCGCTGAAAAAGGACAGGGGGCATACTTAAATGAAAAAAGAATTTATGTAACTAAAGAAGATAACTTTGCAAAATCTTTATTGGTGACAGGTTTTCCCTATGACGCAAGCAGCAATAAGCATAAACCCGCAGAAGTTTTTAATCGTATAGTTTACAAAGATATTCCTGTAAGAAGACTTGGCTCGGCAGCTCTAGACCTATGCTGGACGGCAATGGGACGCTTTGAAGGATTCTGGGAATACAATTTAAACGCATGGGATGTAGCCGCAGGATGTATAATTCTGACTGAAGCAGGAGGAATGCTATCGGACTTCGACGGCAATCCGCTCTCAATATATCAAAAGGAAATTCTTGCAACTAATGGGTTAATACATGAAGAGCTAAGGAAAGTAATTAAGAATATTGAATAAAAATATATATTTGAAAATTAATTTATAGATTCAGAAAGCTCTATCATTTCTATTACAGCAGATGCGGCTTCGAAACCTTTATTATCTTTTCCTTCGAGGCTTCGCTCGTAAGCCTGCTGGGGAGTAAGAGTTGTAAGCACACCAAAACCAATCGGAATTTCAAACTCAACTGATAAATTCATTAGTGTATGTGAGAGCGGCTCGCAGATGTATTCAAAGTGAGCAGTCTCGCCTTTTATCACGCAGCCAAGTGTTACAATGCCGTCGTACTTAGTAAGGTTGCAAAGTTTTTTTACAATCATAGAAATTTCATACGCGCCCGGCACAAAAAACACATCGATATTTTTTTCATCAAATCCTTTTTCAATCAAAATACCTTTAGCGCCTTTTAACAAAGACATTATTATAGGCTCGTTATACTTGCTTATTACAATTGCTATTTTCTTATTGGTAAAGTCCATTGGAAAGTATGTGTTATTATACTACTTCGTTTTCTTTTTTTGGAAGCATAGCTCTCATTTTATCGATTTCTTTTTCGGAGATATAATATTTACCCATATTACCTGCATCGTTTTTTCTTCCGCCGTGAAAATCCGAGCCGCCGGATGTAAGCATATTAAACTTCGCCGCAATATCTTTATATTTTTTTACTTCGCTGGATGTGTGAGATGGGTGCACAACTTCAATACCATCAAGTCCGGCTGTCTTAAATAATTTTATTTCTTCTTCGTTAAAATATTTGGCAGGGTGAGCAATAAAGGATAAACCTCCTGCTTCTTTTATAACTTTGAAAGCTCTTTCATAATTTGGACGCACTTTTTTTACGTCGGCAACTTTATCATCGCCGATATATTTTACAAATGCATCAAAAAAACTTTTAACAAATCCTTCTTTCACAAGAGCGTTTGCAATGTGAGGTCTGCCGATTGATACGGTAGATTTCAAATCTTTATTTGTATCTTCATAGGTAATCGTGCTACCAAGCTCATTCAGTTTCGCAATTATTTTTTTAATGCGTAAAATTCTTTCGTCCTGAATTTCCGTAAGAAGCTCCTTCATTATGGGAGCGTGCGGGTCGATGAAGTAGCCGAGTATATGCATTTCGCGTCCCATGTATTCGCCGCTGATTTCAACTCCTGGAATAACTTCGATGTCTTCTTTAAGTCCTGTGCGAATCGCTTCCTTCAGTCCGCCGATATTATCGTGATCAGTGATGCTGATGATTTTCGTGCCCGTTTTCTGGATTTTCTTTACTATTTCAAAAGGAGAGAAAAAACCGTCGGAGTAGTGTGTATGTAAATGGAGGTCAACTTTCATGCGTATTTCAACATAGTTTAATCTGCTTTGTTATTAAAGTCGGAAAATGGTCGGATTTTCTGAATTCAGATTTCAGACTACAGATTGAAGATTGTTTTTGTAACTCTGAATTCTGTACTCTGCATTCTGACTTCAAACATGGTCGGGAAATGGTCGGATTCTTCTGCGAAATAAGAACCATCATGTCATTCCCGCCCCGCATCAAGTGTGGGATAAACTCCGGCGGGAATCCAATCAATAAAAGGTCGGAAAAAGGTCGGGTTTTATCTTTTCTAACCCCGACCTGACCCGCCAAGTCGGGGCAGGCAGGATTGAAAACCTGTCAGGTCCATCTACACAGTATACATTATTGTCACATTTTATAAATGAATTGCCATGGGTTTTAGCCCGTGGATACAAATTAGAACAGAGTAGCCCTTTAGGGCAAAAATACAAATTGCCCTGAAGGGCAGAACTTGGGTTCACTCTTTTAACCCACGGCTTAAAAGTTATCAATTATCAAATCCCGCTTTGGCGGGACTGTCGCAATTGTGTTACTTAAATTTACTATTTATGAAATTAAAATGAAAGAAGATGTTACCTATTAGTAGGAATGTGGAGAAATTATTTTATCAATATCATCTTTTTAGTATCGCTAAAATTTTCGCTCGTTAGTTTACAATAATATATTCCACTGGGTAAATTTGCTGCATTCCAATTAACTTCATAAGTACCCGCTGATAATCTTTCATTTAAAATTGTTTCGATTTCTTTACCTGCTGAATTATAAATTTTCATCTGTAGCAAAGAAGATTTTGCAATATCAAATTTAATTTTAGTATTGGGATTAAAGGGATTCGGATAATTTTGGAATAAGATAAACTTTTCAAGTGATACAGAGCCTACTTGTTGAATACTTACTGAATTGGCTGTATTCTGCCAAACAGAAGTCTTAAAAGTACTGATATACACCATACTATTATTTGTAACTATCATCCCACTCGGATAAAATTCCCCGTTCAATCCGTTATTTTTGAGTGTCCATGATAATCCCCAATTGGAAGAAAAATAGAATCCATCATTATCAACCACGCAAAACGTAGAATAACCCCAGTTGGCAAATGAACGGACAGTTTTTCCCTGGAAACCAAAACTATTCCATCCTTTACCGGAATCTATAGAGACATAAAATCCATAATTCAGAGTTCCCGCATATAACCTTGTACCGTCATAATGCAAAGTATAGACCGTTCTATTATTACATGATGTTTGAGTCCACGAGCTGCCTGAATTTGTAGATATAAAAATACCGTTATTTTCTGTTCCGCAAAACAAGTTTGAGTTGGCACTTAAAACACAATTGACGGATTGATTATTAAGAGAAGATTGAGCCCAGTTTATTCCATTATCTGTAGAGACATATATACCGCTTGATATAGTCCCGGCAAAAATTTTATTATTAGCTGTAACAAAAGATAAAACAGATTTATTATTCAATGAGCTTTGAGTCCAGTTGCTTCCATTATTATCAGAATAATAAATACCGTAATCTTTTGTCCCAGCAAAAATCCTGCTATCGGATACAGCAACACAAAACACTTCCGTATGATTCAAGGATGTTTGAGTCCAGCTTTGTGATGCTGAAGGGCTGATGAAAACTCCATTCGAAGTTCCGGCAAAAATATTATTATTTAATTGAACCAATGAATTGGATTTATTCATATTAACATATTTAGTTTCCCAATTCAGTCCTTCATTATCTGAATAACTAACATTTGATCTGCCATTTCCAACATATAATCTTTGCCCGACTGAGCCAACCCAGTTAATTGTTTCGCTAATAATAGGAAGTGTAATCCAGTTAAACCCTCCGTTTGTGGACTTATATATACTAGAGATACTTGCCATGTATGCTGTATTTCCGATAGAGGTAATACTGTACATCCCGGAAATTTGGAAAGGATATCCTGACCACGTTAAACCGTAGTTGGTTGAAACACAGATTTTTTTATTCGTAGATGAGTCTGCAGAAACAATTAAATTTTGATTGCATGCAGTAATGGCATAACAAGCATTATCAGATAGTCCTGATTGAAACCAGTTTGATCCGCTATTTGTAGATTTATATGTTCCTTTTGATGTTGCGCAATAAATGTCAGAATTTAGCACTGTAAATCCATTGACAACCACATCTATAATAGGAGGTAAAGCAGTTGTCCAGTTAACTCCCTCATTCGTTGAAGTATAGATTCCGTTTTGCGATGTACCGACAAATAATTTTGAACCGCTGGAAAATAATATATTGGCATTGATGAAAGGAAAAGTTGATACTTCAACCCACGTTTGACCAAAATCAGACGAGCTTAATAATTTATTATAGTTAAGGTTACCCCACCTTATTGCAAATAGTTTGTTTACATGAGATGTTAATTGCCCCGTGGAAAAATTGCCGCTATTAATTAAATCATTGTAAGCTATTGACCAGGTTGAACCATTGTTTGTTGATTTAATAATTGTTTTTCCGCACGTCGCAAATAAGATATTATTTAATGAAATAACATCCTGAGTTCCAATAGAATAATAGGAGTTAACATTTGTCCATATACCAAAACTATTAGTAAGAGGTAATAAAAGGAATAGAATTAAAAAAATAATTTTTAGAAAGTTTCTCATAACTATTGCCTTTAAATTATTTTAATATACTCTCAATTTGCAAGTCAATAATCAAGATAAATAAAAATGTATAACTAATTTACAATAAAATCAACATTCAGATATCTTTCTTCATTTAATTATTGATTTTTTTTGACTAAATTGAACTTTCTATATCCGAATATTGAACATAATTCTTATAACGGGCGGACCATCTGCTGAGCGCGATGTTGCCCTTTCTTCAAGCAGAAGCATTTTAAAATCTTTACGAGAGCTTGGGCATAACGTAAAAGTTATTGATCCGGTTTATGGCGATGAGGCGGTAAGCGAAGAAAAAATCTTTGAAGACAAAGTCAGCAAGGATTATCCTTCTACTGAAAAGCTTCTTGAAATAAAGCGCACGGCAGATAGAAATATTTTGCGATGCTTTAACTCGAATTTTTTTGATGATGTTGATATAGTTTTCTTAGGTTTGCATGGGAAGTTTGGAGAAGACGGCAAAATCCAATCGCTATTAGATTTACGTCACTTAAAATATACCGGCTCGGAATATTTTGCATCTGCGCTGGCATTTAATAAAGAAGTCGCAAAAATAATTTTTAGTAATAATGATATTCCTACTCCGCGATGGATGTTCTCTCTCTCGGAAGAGGAAGCACTAAGCGAAGACTTTTTAAAAAAGATTCATAAACAATTATCTTTTCCTATCGTAGTTAAACCTGATGACGATGGCAGCAGCGTAGGTATTACAATTTTAAAAGATGAAAACGATTACGAGGCTTACAAAAAAGCTGTTCAGTTAGCTTTTAATTATTCAAAGAAAGTTCTCTTTGAAAAATTTGTAGAGGGAAAAGAATTAACCGTTACGATTTTAGGGGATAAAGCTTATCCCGTGATTGAAATAAGACCTAAGGATGGTATGTATGATTACGAGCACAAGTACACTAAGGGAATGACGGAATATTTTTGCCCGGCAGAGCTTAGCGAAACCGACACGAAAAAAATTCAGGAGCTTGCACTAAGAGCACACAGAGCATTGGGATGTAAAGTATATTCAAGAGTCGATTTTTTACAATCATCGTTTGATAAAGAGTTTTATTGTTTAGAGGTAAATACGTTACCGGGAATGACGGAGACTTCATTAGTCCCGAAATCTGCTAAGGCAATGGGAATGGATTTTACACAGCTGATTGGGAAGCTTATTGAGTTATCGTTGGAGAAATATAATTAAGTTTTTGATGTATTTTTATACTACGCCCTAAACTCCGTTTGGACGGAAATAGTGAGTGAAACTCTGTTTCACTTTAAATAATGCGAAACGGAGTTTCGCGCACAATGGCATTCCCAAACAGAGTTTGGGAATGAGTTAAGATGTATGTATTCCCGCCTTCGCGGGAATGACAGTAGTACGGGTTGTTAAAATTAATCTTCTTATTTAATTTTCTTTTATGGAAACTAAACCGCAAAGGGATGGTTTAATAAAAATCATCTTCAGGTTTATAAAGTACAACAAGAAAGTTGTTTTATTCGTGATGGTGCTTGCTGCTCTTTTGGTTTTCGCATCAATTGGCAATAAGGGGTTAATTTCCAGAATAAAAATGGAAGGCGAACGAAAGGGGCTTGAAGAACAACTGAAAGCCGAGCAGTTGAAGACTAAGGATTTGCAAAAAGATATAGAAGACTTAAAAAGCTCCGATAAAAAAATTGAAAAGACTGCCCGCGAAAAATACGGCATGACTAAAGAAGGCGAAACAATCTACAAAATCTTAATAGACAGTACTAAATGAAAAATGTTGTTGCAACACTGAAAGAAATTCTGGCAATCCATTCACCTACGGGATATACAATTGAAGTAATAAATCATATTGAAGCTCTTTGTAATTCATTAAATAATGAAACAAAGAATTCAAAATTAAAAATTACTAAGACTAATAAAGGCTCGCTACTTGTTTCATTTACTGAAAATCCCGAGCTTGTTGTAACAGGACATATTGATACGCTTGGAGCTATGGTGAAGGAAGTTAATAAAGATGGTACGCTGGCAATTACAGAGCTTGGAAGTTATCCGCTTACTTCATTTGAAGGTGAGTACGTAACAGTAAGAAACAGCAAAGGAAAAATGTACAGAGGAACTTTTCTTCTTAATAATCCTGCTGACCACGTAAATAAAAAAGTCCGCACTGATAAGAGAGAAATGGAAAATATGTCAGTACGCTTAGACGCTCTTATTTATGATGATATCGGCGCGCAAAAGCTTGGAATAGAAGTCGGCGATTTTATTTTTTACGATACAAGATTTGAGACAACAGATACAGGATTTGTGAAATCACGTTTCCTTGATGATAAAGCATGCGCAGCAATAATGCTTGAGTTAATAAAAGAGTATTCAAAATCCGGCAAAGAAAAAAATGTAGGATTTTATTTTTCAAATTACGAAGAAGTCGGGCATGGTTCAAGCATTGGTATTCCCGCTTCAACAAAAGAATTACTTGTGCTGGATATGGCAGTAGTGGGATTCGGATGCACAGGAAGAGAAGATGCCGTTTCTATTTGCGTGAAAGATTCTTCAGGTCCTTACGATTTCACAGTGAATGAAAAACTTCGAAAGCTTGCGGATAAAAATAAATTAAATTATGTTATAGATATATATCCTTACTACGGCTCAGACGGAAGTGCTGCATTGCGCTCCGGCTATGATGTGCGGGTAGGATTAATTGGTCCGGGAGTATCTGCCTCACATGGCGTTGAAAGAACTCACGAAAAAGGACTGGAAGCAACATACAAACTAACCAAGGCGTTTATAGAAAATTTTTAAGATTTTTTCCACATTAAATTCAGATGACTTCCGCCGATAGGGCGCTGTCATCTTTTTTTATTTTTGGTGTCTTGTTATAATTTTTAAGTGCTCCGTCCCAAACTCTGTTTGGGACGGAAATAGTGAGTGAAACTCTGTTTCACTGGAATCATGCGAAACAGAGTTTCGCGCACAATTACATTCCCAAACAGAGTTTGGGAATGAGTACTCGAGTAAATAAAAAATTTGTTAACTAATGTCTGAACAAAAAAAGAAAATTATACTTTCGGGAATGAGACCAACGGGAGCGCTGCACATAGGGCACTATGTTGGCGCGCTTGAAAACTGGGTTTCGCTACAGGACCAATATCAGAATTACCACGTGATAGCTGATTACCATACGCTCACAACTTCATTGGATACAAGCAATGTGTACAATGATTCTATTGAAATGGTAATCGATTGGATTGCATGCGGAATTGACCCTGTGAAGTCCCCTATTTTCAGACAATCAAAAATAAAAGAACACACTGAGCTTCATTTAATTTTCTCTATGCTCATTACAAAGAACAGACTTGAAAAAAATCCTACGCTTAAAGATCAGATAAGAGATTTAAAAATGCAAAGTGTATCATACGGAATGCTTGGCTACCCTGTTTTGCAATCGGCAGATATTTTATTGTACAAAGGTGATGCAGTTCCTGTCGGTGAAGACCAGGTGCCTCACGTCGAAATAACGAGACACATTGCTGAGCATTTTAATCAGGCATTTGATTTGAACGGAAAGAAAATTTTCCCTATACCGGAGCCTAAGATTACAAAATTTGCAAGACTTCCCGGACTTGACGGCAAAGCTAAGATGAGTAAATCATTAGGCAACGGAATTTTGCTTTCAGATAAACCCGATGAAATAAAAGCAAAGATGAAGAAGGCATTTACTGACCCTGCAAAGCTAAGAAAAGGTGACCCGGGAAATCCGGATATATGTTTAGTTTATTTGTATCACACTAAATTTAATCCTGAAGGTGTAGCAGAAGTAAGAGAAGGATGTACCAGCGGAACTTTAGGATGTTTTGATTGTAAAATGAAGTGTTCGGATAAGATAGTAGAATACTTTGCGCCTGCCCGCGAAAAACGAGCAGAGCTTGAAACGAATATCGGCAGAGTTTTGGAAATTCTGGAAGATGGTGAAAGAAGAGGCAGAGCAGTTGCCGAGCAAACGATGGGCGAAGTAAGGGAAGCTATGAAATTCGGTTGATTTTAAGATAATTCTTTACATTGTAATTTGATTTGTGATAAGCAATATTTGTTATTACGCAGAAAAATTCCTTTAAAAATTGGCTAAAAACGCAGAAAAAGATAAACAATTACAGGAAAATTTAAAGAAAAACGGAGAAATCCCGAAACACGTTGCAATTATTATGGATGGCAATGGAAGATGGGCAAAATCCAAAGGATACAATAGGGTTTTTGGGCATAAGGAAGGCGTAAATTCTGCAAGAGATATTGTTGAGGCATGTGTTGAACTGGGTGGTGTAAAATATTTAACACTCTATACTTTTTCAACTGAAAACTGGAAAAGACCAAAGAATGAAGTTTCGGTTTTAATGACTCTCTTAATAAAAGCTATTAGAGGTGAAACAGAACGTCTTCATCAAAACGGAGTTAAGTTAATTGCATCGGGAAATCTTGCTACTCTTCCCGAGAAAGTAATGGCTGAGCTTAATGATTGTATGGAATATACAAAAGACAACACAAGATTAACATTGAATCTTGCTTTGAGTTACAGCGGAAGATGGGATATTGTTAATGCAGTAAAAAATATTGCAAAGGATTATAAGAGCGGAAAGATTGCGCAGGCTGATATTAACGATGAATTATTTTCGGATTACCTTGTAACAAAATCAATCCCCGACCCGGATTTAATGATTCGTACGGGCGGAGATTATAGAATAAGTAATTTTTTATTATGGCAGCTTGCCTACTCAGAAATTTATATTGATACAATCTACTGGCCTGATTTCAAACGGAACAGTTTTTATAAGGCAATAGAAGAATACCAAAAACGCGAACGAAGATTCGGTCTTGTAAGCGAACAAATACAAAAGAAATAAACAAAACTTAATGCTCAACCAAAGAAAAGTATTTTTATATCTATTATCGTTATTTATTTTTTCTTCCCTCTTAATTTCAGGAAATATTTACTCTCAAACAGGTCCTCCTGTTTATAAAATTGTAAGTATAAATACAAAGGGGAATAAAAATTACGATTCAAAAACAATTGTTTCATATACCGGTCTTCAGATAGGACAGGAAATTGGAATCCCATCCGAAGAAACAAGAGACGCTGTAAAAAAATTATGGAACCTCGGACTTTTCTCTGATATAAAAATTTATATCGATAAAAAATTCGGGTCTGATGCGTATCTGATTATCGAAGTTGCAGAGTATCCCAGAATTGAATCTATTGAAATAACAGGTAACGATGAAATCGGTACAAAGGATTTAGAGACAAAAGTTAATATGGTTAAGGGTGAAGTTATAACTGACCAGAAATTAAAAGATATTGAGTATAACCTTGTAAAATATTATGCAACCGAAGGATATGCTCTTGCAACAGTAAAGACTGATATGCTTGTCTCAGCGAGTAATGAGGCAAGAGTTAGAATAAAGATAAACGAAGGGAAAAGTTTAACTGTACGTCACATTAATTTTGAAGGTAATAAAGGTGTAAAATCAAGTGACCTGAAAGATGCTATGAAGGAAACTTCTGAGAAGGTATGGTGGAAATTTTGGGAAGGCGCAAAATTTGACAAGAAGAAATTTGAAGACGATAAGAAATCAATAGTAAATTTTTACAATGAAAAAGGATATAAAGATGCAGTAATAGTTGATGCTAATGTAAAAGATGAATTAAAAATCGACAGTAAGAAAGAAAATGTGAATATACTTATAAAAGTTGACGAGGGAAAGAAGTTTTATATAAACAATATAACTTTCGAAGGCAACAAACTTTACAGTGACTCGCTTTTGAAATCTAAGCTTGGGCTTAAGAAAGGTGACATTTATAACTCGAAAAAGTTACAACAGAATTTATTTAACAACGAATCTGAATCCGATATAAGTTCAACATATTTAGATAACGGATATCTTGCGTTCAATGCTGATATAGATGAAAAAGTTATAGGCGACGGAAAAGTTGATTTAAAAATAAAAGTTACAGAGAACAATCCTTTCAAATTTGGACTCGTAAATTTTGACGGCAACGACAAGACAAAAGATAAAGTATTAAGAAGAGAATTGTATTCCATTCCCGGAGATTTTTTTACTAAGAGCGCAGTTAAAAGAAGTATGGAACAGTTAAGAGCTCTGAATTATTTTAATCCTGAAAAATTAAATCAGGATATTCAACTTGCCAACGATTCCACTGTTAACATGAAGTATATCGTCGAGGAGCGTTCATCTGACCAGTTTAATGCCTCTGTCGGTTACAGCGGAAGCTTTGGTGTAACAGGTTCATTGGGATTAACATTTAACAACTTCGATATTGCCCAACCATTTTCAGGAGGTGCCGGGCAGATTTTAAATTTCAACTGGCAGTTCGGTGAAGGCGGAACGTACAGAACATTCTCTATCGGATTTACAGAACCTTGGTTATACAATACGCCAACATCATTAGGATTTAATCTTTACGACACTAGACAAAATTATTCTTACGATATCAGAGAGACGGGTGCATATATGACTATCGGCAGAAGATTAAAATGGCCAGATGATTTCTTCCGAGTTGATTATCAGATAAAGTATCAGAAGACAAATGTTATTAACGGCGACAGTTATTATCAAACAGGATTAAGGGACCAAGTTGCATTGAAGCAAATTCTGACACGTTCATCAGTGTTTGACCCTGTTTATCCGACATCTGGGACAAAGTTTCAGTTATCAACTGAACTTTCCGGCGGACCTTTCTTACCTGGAAATACAGAGTACATAAAAAATACTTTCACATTAGATGCATATGAAGGACTAACGAGAGACAGAAAATTAGTTTTATACTCTAATTTTAATTTCTCTTTCATAAATTCTTTAGCAAGCGATAAGTATCTGCCTCCTACAGAAACATTTTACATGGGTGGTAACGGATTAACTTACAACACAATTGCATTAAGAGGATACGACGATAGAAACGTAGGCCCTAAATCAATTAACGGCAGTCCTATCGGCGGTAAAGTTGCCATTAAATACACAGCAGAGTTAAGATATGCACTATCACTTGACCCGTTACCCATTTTTATTTTGGCATTTGCTGATGCAGGTAACGTATGGGGCGATATAAAAAAGACTGACCCGTTTGATTTACGACGCTCAGTCGGTTTTGGTACAAGACTTCTTTTACCGGCAGTAGGACTTGTAGGATTTGACTTTGGATACGGCTTTGACAGATTGATTGAAGACAAGCAGGCTCCCAAATGGATTTTCCATTTCCAATTCGGAAAAGGATTTTAATTTTAATTTTAAAAAAACTTAATAAATACTTAAAGGAGAATTATTCTTTGAAAACATCAGTAATAAAAATAGTTCTTGCTATCGCTTTGTTTGTAGTCTTAGTAAGCGCAGGAAAATCATACTCTCAGGCAAAAGTTGCATATGTAGACAGCGAAGTTATTCTGAAGCAGTTACCTGAATCGCAAAAAATTCAGAAAGATATGGAAGCTACGCAAAAAATATATCTTGATACAATTAGTTCTAAAGAAGCCAGCTTAAAAACAATGGCTGAGAGCTTCAAAATTAAATATGAAGACGCTCAGAAAAAAGTAGAATCAGGCCAAGTAAAAGGTGATGCGGATTTAAAAGCTCTTAACGATGAAATACAAGGTCTTCAGAGAGAAATACAGACTGAAGGCGAAGCTCTGGATTTATACAAGCAGAAAATTCAACAGGACTTACTTGCAAAGCAGCAGGATTTATTTAAACCCGTAAGAGATAAAGTTACAAAAGCAATTGAAGATGTTGCAAAAGATATGAAAATTAATTTTGTATTCGATAAAGCAAACGGTTCATTAATCTACGGCGATAAAGATTCAGATATTACGTTTAAAGTTTTAGATAAACTAAAATAATTTTTTTATTTGATTCTATATATCCTGTTTTTAAAAACTAAAATTTTCTAAAAATTTTATTATGGCTAAAGTAAAAATATTTATTTTTTTCATCGGAATATTGATAGGATTTTCATCCTTCGCTTCTGCGCAGACAAAAGTAGGATATATAGATTCAAAAAAAATTATTGAGGCAATGCAAGAGTCCCGTGACGCCAAGACAAGACTTGATAATCAGGTCACTGAATGGCAGAGTGAACTTACAAAGCTTCAGGACAGCGTAAAAATAATAAAAGATGATTATGATAAGAAGAAGCTTATCTTAACAGACCAGCTTAAGACTCAGTTTGAATCTGATATTAAAAGACTCGATGATGCCATAACTAATTTCAAAGTCCAGAAATTCGGAGAGAACGGAGAGTATTTCATTAAACAAGTTGAGTTTATGAAGCCCGTTCAGGATAGAATTTTCCTTGCAATAGAAAAGGTCGCGAAGGAAGAAGGGTTTGATTACATTTTCGACAGAAGCAGTGAAATTTTATTATTGTACGTTAATGAAAAATATGACTTAACTGCAAAAGTTCAAAAAATTATCGACGGAAAATAAAAGCAGTTGTATTAAAAAGCTCTATAATGAAACTATCAGAGATAGCTAAAATATTAGATGTAGAATTTGATAATTCAAAGGACATTGATATAAAAAAAATCTCAAAGATAGAATCATCTGCCATTGGCGATGTTTCATTTATCGCCAATCCTCACTATGAAAAATATTACGAAACAACTAAAGCATCTGCTTTAATTGTAAATAAAAATTTCCAACCTGAAACTCCCAGACAAGATGTTATCTTATTAAGCACAGAAGACCCGTATAATTCTTTCGTAAAGATTTTAAACGAGTTCTCACATGATTTCACTATAGATAAGGAAGGGATATCTGATAAAGCCTCTATAGGTAAAAATTGCTCTCTTGGGAAAAATATTTTTATAGATAACTTCGTTTCCATAGGAGATAATTGCTCAATAGGAGATAATGTAAAAATATTCGCAAATTCTTCCATTGAGGAGAACGTAAAAATTTCAGATAGTACAATAATTTTTTCAGGCGTTTCCATTTATAAAGATTGTGAGATAGGAAAAAACA
>JBBRQV010000070.1:0-15562 GCA_038225955.1 Ignavibacteria bacterium
AATTGTTTGAAGTAATGATTGCCCGCTCAATTGTATTTTCAAGCTCGCGTACATTTCCTTGCCATTCAAATTGCATAAGAACATTTAATGCCCCGGGTGTAATTGTAATTTTCCTGTCAAATTTTTTCGAGAGCCTTTCTAAGAAATAATCGGTTAGCAAAGGAATGTCTTCAAGACGTTCTCTCAGTGGAGGAATTACAATATTGAATGTTGCAACTCTGTAATACAAATCTTCCCGAAATTTTTTCTGAAAAACTAATTCCTTTAGATTTTGATTTGAAGCAGAAATTAATTTGACATCTACTTTTTTTACTCTATCGCTTCCTACTGCTTTTATTTCCCAATTCTCTAAAACTCTAAGTAATTTTGATTGCAGATTAAAGGGCATTTCAGAAATTTCATCGAGAAAAAGAGTACCTCCGTTAGCCATTTCAAAAACTCCTTTTTGAATTTCAGAAGCTCCTGTAAATGCGCCCTTTGAATGGCCAAACAGTTCACTTTCAAGAAGTGTTTCAGGAATTGCTGCGCAGTTAATTGCAATGAAAGGTCCATTTTTTCTGCTGCCATTAAAATGAATTGCTTTGGAAACAAGTTCTTTACCCGTTCCGCTTTCCCCTTCAACATGCACATTAACATCAACCGTTGAAACTCGTTTTATCAGGTCATAAACTTCCCGCATCTTTTTGCTCTTGCCAATAATATTACTGTAGGAAAAGTTTTCTTCGACCTGAGAGCGAAGTAAATTAATATCTCTTTTGAGCCGAATGTTTTCAACTGCTTTATCAATTTTGAATAAGAGTTCTTCAAGCTTGAGAGGTTTCATCAGATAGTCGTATGCTCCAAGCTGCATTGCTTCAACAGCAGATTCAATAGACGCAAATGCCGTTACTAAAATAAAAATGCTTTCTTCAGGTTTTTTTCTTAAAATATCTATACCGGAAAATCCCGACATTTTCAAATCTGAGATAATTATATCAAAGAAATTATTTTCGATTATACCCATCGCCTCTTTACTGTTGTTAATTTCAGTAACTATATATCCTTTTTCACTCAGTAGTTTCCCGTAGTGGTTTGTATATTTTGACTCATCGCCAATTAGTAATATCTTTATTTCCATACCTAAAAATACAGTCTTTTTAATTAAAAAAAACTGTTGAATTTTTCCACACTCCCCACTTCATGTTTTAAATAAAACTTAAAATTAAGTCAAAATCAGCCTTTTCCTTTGGCATAGTAAATGACTTATATAAGTATAAATACCAATATATCATTTCATACAAATGACAAGTAACAGACAATATTAAAATTATTTCAACTTACCAAACTGGAGAAATACAATGAAACCTATAATTACTATTTTCTTAATGCTCATATTATCTTTAGGTACGGTTATGGCTGCTCCAAGGATTAAGATTGTTTCTGAATACGTCACGCCTAATATGTATGCTGCCAACTCTGCATTTACAGCAGATTCATCGGTAGTTACCGGATTAAGAACCGTTGCGAGAGGAACATTTGTTTATCTCAGAGCATGGAATTTCGGCGATGCAACAACAATTACAAATACAAGCTGGAGTTTTATTCAAAAGCCTGCCGGTTCTAATGCAGTACTTTCTGCAATAACAGGTTTAACTACATGGCAGAAATTTAAAGCAGATATTATTGGAACGTATCAGATTCAGGTTTCTGTTACCACATCAAGCGGTACAAAAGACACTACATCATTTATTTATGCAAGCACGTTTGTTGGGACCGGTGGTTTCGATAGCGTTGCTGCTGCATTTCCTAATTGTATGAGCTGCCACGGTTCGACTCCAAAATTTCAGGATATATTTAATAGATGGAAAACAACAGACCATGCTAATAAATTTAAATCGATGATAACTGCAGGGCCAACATCCTATGGAATAAATCAATTTAGAATACATACACTAGGTTACGACCACTATATTGCAGCCGATAATAATGGCTTTGATGATAAAGCAAGCCAACTTGGATGGAACTGGGCAAGTTATTCACCTCCTAAATCGTCGAACTGGGATTCATTGAAAAGAAAGTTTCCTTCACTTGTTGCTTTTTCCGGTGTTGGGTGCGAAAGCTGCCATGGACCGGGAAGTGAACACGTTTTCAATGGTGGAGATACTACTAAAATAATGAAAACGGTAGATGAAGGCGCTTGCGGAAAATGTCACGATTCACAACAATCAGGACCTGAATTTGCCCAATGGAAAAATGCTAAACACTCACAAGTTGTTTGGAATCCTTCATTTGGGCAAAATAATTACGCCACCCCAAATGATTTAGGAAATTGCGTAAGGTGCCACGATGGACAAGGATATGTAAATTTTACAAAAGGTAAAGCAACAAATACAAACGGATTTACACAGGCAAATCATGAAATGGTAGCCTGCGCAACCTGTCACGACCCGCATGGTAATACAAATCCCGGTCAGGTAAGAAACAGACCTTTAAACAGTGATACATTAGCAAACGGATTCCATTACACAGGTGTTGGAACGGGAGTAGTTTGCCTTGACTGTCACAAAGCAAGAAAAGATGCCGTATCATATCCTCAAACAAGAGTTACAAGTTCGACATGGGGACCTCACCACAATAGCCAGGGTGATTTATTCTTAGGACAAAACCTTGCAACATTTGGAGGAACGCCATATAGACAAACACAGCACTTTGCATTCTTACCGAATGCTTGCGTAACCTGCCACATGGCTCCTACAGATACTACGAATCCTGCTAACAGAGATAAAGTTGGCGGACATGCCTTATACTTACATAATGATGCTACAGATTACGATCACTTAGCAGCTTGTAAGAACTGTCACTTTGGAAAAACAAGATTTGACCAGTTCATTGCTGACCAGGATTATGATGGAAATGGAACAATAGAAGCATGGAGAAAAGAAGTTGACGGCACATTAAGAAAATTAAGAATAGCCTTACCACCGGTTGGCGTTGATTCGGTTGCCTGGCAATTAATTGCTGCTGACTCTAACAATGTTAACTTAAGAAAAGCATACTTTAATTATCTTTCAATAAACGAAGGTTCCGAACGTGGAATGCATAATGCAAAATACACTATAGATGCATTAGTTGCATCCATACATATTTTGACTGGAATAACACCTCTTTCCACCGAAGTACCACTTAAGTATGAAATTTCACAAAACTATCCAAACCCATTCAACCCTTCTACTAAATTTAATGTATCGATAACCAAGACCGGACTGGTAAAAATGATAGTATATGATATTATGGGAAGAGAAGTTGCAACTCTTGCAAACACGGTTATGAATCCGGGGAAATATACCATAGATTGGAATACTGCAAGCGCAGGAACTTCTGTTGCAAGTGGTGTTTATTTCTGTAGAATTGTTGCAGGTAATTTTGTTGATGTAAAGAAAATGTTATTAGTAAAATAAAATTAGTAAGATAACTTTTTAAAAACCTCTGATGCCGGTACGATAATTCATCGTGCCGGCTTATCAGTAGAACACCCGGCTCCGGTAAGCTTTATTCAATTAGATAAAAAATATGAAACCTCTTCTACTTATTCTAATTGCAATTCTTTTTTCTGCTAATTTAGCAGAATCGCAATCAATCAATTTCAGGTTTAATAATTATTTTTACGGCTGGCAAAGAATAGATAGTCTTTCGGATAATTCTTCGGCAAAGACTAATCACGTAAGAGGATATCAAAATTATCTTTTAGATGTAAATATGGGCAAGTGGACACTCAACACTCTTGCTCAGACAGAAGAAGATGTGATAAATAAAGTTGAAAAAGGTTTTAATTACAGATTTTATAATCTATATGTAAAAGGCAGTAATCTTTTCAATTTACTTGATGTGAAACTCGGAAGACAAAATTTATTTGCCGGAACAGGAAGCGGAACTTTCGATGGAATTTATGTAAAAGTTAAAGCCGGAAAAAACAAAGAATATCAGATTGCTTCATACGGCGGAATTCCCACCCCTTACTCTTACGAATTTGATAAATACTCCGATATAAAAAACAATTATCATTTCGGAGCGCAATTTTCTTATTACGGTGTTAAAGATTTGATGGCTTCAGTAAGCTACTCAAATAAAAAACGCACACCTGATCCGTACTTCACAACAAGATTAGACAGTTTGTTCAATACTACTACAAGGGAAATTACATTCGACGGACCTGCAGAGCAGCTTGCCGGAATTGATTTCAATTATGCATACCTTGGGAAAAATAATTTATATGGCAAAGCCTATTATGATTTTCAGCAAATGAAATTATACAAAGCCGAGGTTAATCTTAGAGTTGGATTAACGAATGAGCTGAGTGCATTCGGAGAATATAATTTCCGCGAACCTCATTTTACATACAATAGTATTTTCTGGGTCTTTCAATATTCTAAATATCAGGAAGTTTCAGGCGGAGCTGATTATACTTTGAAAAATGGAATTAATATTTACGGAAAAATCGGCGCAGTTTTATATGAAAATGACAATTCAATAAGAGTCGATGCAGGATTTACACACGCTAACTTTGGATTATCTTATATAAAATATTTTGGATACGCAGGTGAATCGGATGGTGTATCAGGTTACTATCAGAATAATTTTAACAGTGATTTATTTTCATCTTCAGCATCGATGAGTTACTCAAGATATAAGCTTGGTAATATATATGAGGGAACAGACAGAGTGGATTCATTCAGCGGAATGCTCGGGCTTACTTACAGACCGGTTCCTCAGTTTTCAGTTGACGCACAGGGACAGATTTTAGTAAACAGGATTTACAAATCAGATACAAGATTTTTAATTGGTTTTAATTATTGGATGTTCAAAAAGTTTTAATTTCAGAAATATGAAAATCACCAAACTCTATTTAATTCTTTTTTCAGGTTTAATTCTTTTTTTATGCACAACAGCCTACCTGTCGAATAGCTCTATAAAAAATATTTCAGTAATTAAGCAAACAACGAAAGTTTTTTCATCTGCTGAAACCGAGCGATATGATAACAGCAAGATTATAAAATTTAATCATAAGCTTCACGTTGTAGATTTAGATGTAAAATGTGAAGATTGCCATGCCGGCGCAGTAAAATCCTCTTCATCCAAGGATAACTTGAATCCAAAGAAAGAAAACTGTGCAACCTGTCACGATGTAAAAGATAAAAAGGATTGCAATCTTTGTCACTATGAAGGTGTGTATGAGAAACTTAAAGTTGCGAAATCGGAAATAATATTTTCCCATAAACAGCATATTGACGATGAAAAACAAAAGTGTGTTGATTGCCATCAGGGTATGGACAAGGTAAAGTTTTCAAAAGAAAGCGCAGCAGGATTTCCAAGCATGGAAAAATGCAGCAGCTGCCATGAGAGCAAAAAAGCATCAAACAATTGCGAAAGCTGTCACAGCAACTTAACGAACCTTCACCCTAAAAATCATCAAAGTCCGAATTTTTTAAATGAGCATAAGGTAAGCTCAAGTATCTCTACCGATAAAAATAATTGCGCAATGTGCCATAGTGATAATTTTTGCCAGGCATGCCATTCCCCGGCTGGATTTAATGGCAATAATTCAAAAGAGAATTTTTTTGCGCCTTATTATACTAAAGAGAATGGCGTAAGAACAGACAGGGTTGCGCTGCAAAAATTAACAAATGCCCACACTTTAAATTATAAATTTACTCACGGACTTGATGCAAATCAAAAAGGTTTTGAATGTAAAACCTGCCACGAAGAACAGACGTTTTGTGTTTCATGTCATCAAAACGGCGGAGAGTTAGTTACGGGAATTGCTCCCACAAGCCATCTGATTCCTAACTTCACTACATTCGGTGTAAACACCGGGGGAGGCTTGCACTCAGAGTTAGCAAGAAAAGATATAGAATCCTGCGCATCATGCCACAATGTCGAAGGCAGAGACCCTGCTTGTATTAAATGTCACTTTGATAACGATGGTGTAAAAGGAACAAACCCTAAAACCCATGAATTCGGATTTTTGAAAGAAGAGCGTGGTATATGGCATGATACTCAGGGTGCAGTTTGCTATACATGCCACACCGATGCAAATGCAAAGCCTAACGGAATTGCAGGAGTAGGATTTTGCGGATATTGTCACGGGCAAAAAACTAAATAATGAACTGAACTAAATTTTTATTATATGAAAAAGATTTTTTTATTTTACGGATTGTTTATTTTTTTATTGACATCAGCGCTCGTTTATCAGGGGTGCAGTAAGTTTGATAATAGTGTAACACCTGCTCCGCAAATTGATACTCATCCCAATGGCTGGGCAAACCCGTCTTCAACAAATTTTCACGGCAAATATATTATTGACAACAAACAATGGAATCTGAATCAATGCAAGACCTGTCACGCTGCTGATTATACCGGAGGAACTTCCGGTTCAAATTGTTTAGGATGCCATACTGCAAGCGGCGGACCGGAAAACTGCAGACTTTGCCATGGTAACGCTGACCATTCAAATCCACCCAAAGGATTGCGTGGTGATACGGCAGCAAGTTATATAGGAGTAGGTGCTCATGTAACTCACGTTAATAGTCCTAATTTCTCAGCATCATTACATTGCAGTGACTGTCATTCATTTACTGGATTCTCCGACCCAAATCATATCGGAAACAGTCCTGACGGAATAGCCGAAATAACTTTCGGCGCTCTCGCTCATGATACACTTAACGGCGGTATAATTCCAAACCCAACCTGGGAAAGAAATACTGCAACATGTTCAAATGTTTATTGCCATGGTTCATTTAAAGGTGGTAATACGAGCGCTTCAGGAATTTGGACGGATGCAAGCAGTGTTAAGTGTGGTTCTTGTCACGGCGATCCTCTAACAGGAAATCCCACACCGAAAATTAATGGTGTTATTACTGCACCGCATTTTTCTTTTATGACAACTAATACATGTTATATTTGCCACGGTTCGGTCATAAATTCACTAGGAGTTATGATAGATAAGAGCAAACATATTAATGGAGAGATAAATTATTAAAGTTGCCGAAACCTAGAACTCATACAATTTGCTGAGGCAATTTCGCACAGAAAGAAAATGATATTAGTATAATAATGCAATTGTTTTACTCACTTAATAGATGGGTGATGAACAAATCGCTAACAGACAGAGATACTAAAAAATAAAAAGCCCTGTAATCATTAATGGTTACAGGGCTTTAGCTTTGTGATCCCCACGGGATTCGTACCCGTGTTTTCAAAGAGTTTTAATAACTTTAAAATCCAATAGTACTATATCGTTTTCCAACTTTAAATCTTCCTAATTCAAACCAAGCCAAACCAATTTTTCAAAAATCGCTAACTGATTAATATTGAAAAATATTTAATGACACAATACTTCTCCCTCAATTTTTTTAGTAATTTCTATTTTCGGACTTATATAAGGAATACCAAGATTTAATCCCCTGACAATAAAAATTAATGCAATGAGTAATGAAATTGCAGGAGAGAGTTTGTTTATTTTTTTTCGAAAATTAAAACTAACAAAATTTTTAGACATTGAAATTCCAAGCATAAGTGGAAGTGTACCAATTCCAAACAATGCCATAAAGAGAGTTCCCTTTAATGGATTTCCTAATGTTACAGCGCCAGTTAGGGCGATGTATACAAATCCACACGGAAGAAACCCGTTTAACACTCCAATTCCCAGTAAAGATAGCTTGGAATTTTTTGAATAAAATTTAACGAAGATATTTTTAAAAAATAAAAAACTATTTTTACTTTTCTGAATATTAAAAAGATCTTTATCTTTTCTAAGAAATTTACCTATGAAAGGCTTTAAAAGATAAATAATTATTACTACACCTATTGTAATAGAAATAATCTGCTGAAATCCTGCCATGAAAATTCTTTCACCGAAAAATCCAAATATCATACCTAAGATTGAATACGTTAAAATTCTACCAAGATTATACGCAAGCCTTTCAATAAAGAAATTTAATTTTGTTTTATTTGAAGATGGAAGAGACAGTGCAATTGGACCGCACATAACTATACAATGAAAGCTGCCTAAAAATCCCAACATAAATCCTGCAAATAATTCCATTTATTAATTGATAAATATATCTGATTGGTTAAAATATTCATTGCCGTTCACTCTCCACATCACTTCAACTTTCCAGTTACCCTTATCCATTTTCTCCGTTGAAATATTTTGAACACCGCTTTCATCACTTTTTATTTCAATGTTGAAATCCTTTTTCTTATCCATGGCTCTATAAAAATTTATAGTACCCGTTATATTTTCATTCAGAAAAGTCTCAGGAAATTTTACATTGACTTCACCCTGAGTATTTACAACAATAAGTTTCTCCTTTAATAAATTCGCTCTGTTCATCATATCTATCCTGTCCTGATACTTCAGCTCTTTCTCGTAATAATTTTCTGAAACCAGATCTATATTCTTACTCATGGAAATCCCTACAAGTGTTCCAATTCCCGTAGCAAAAACTATAAATGTAATTATTATTTTAATTCCCCAATTTATTTTCATATTACAATATTAAAATTATTTTATACTTGTTATTGGACCATTGAATGAAGACTCAAGCTCGTTCAGTAATTTATCTCCTGCGAAAACTTGTATTACGAATGGAGTATTCATCATTTTTATTTTATCTTTTGTAACGTAGATAATAAATTTCCCTTCAATTATTCCTGACGGTGGTAATTTAAAATCTGTACCTATCATTTTTATTTCGCCATCTAAGCCATTTAGCTTTAACGTTATTTCCACATCTTTAAGAGTTTTATTTGCTAAAGTTATATTGTAAAGATTTGTAATTCTGTTATCCGGCTGCTCCTGGAACAAAAGGCCCGGAGTTCTTAATATATTCACATCTATTTCTTTCCTGTTTGAGAATAAAATAATCTGAGCAACAATTAATACCAACAATACAATTGAATAACCAATTTCTCTTGCCGTCAACTTAAATTTCTTTCCTGTTTCGATTCCAACTGCGGAATCATATCTGATTAATCCTCTTGGCAATTTTATCTTATCCATTACAGTATTGCAGGAATCAATGCAGGCTGTACAGTTTACACATTCAAGCTGAGTACCGTTTCTTATATCAATACCTGTCGGACATACATCCACACACATCTTACAGTCAATACAATCACCCGAAGTTCTTTCTTCAGATTTATTAATCTTACCTCTTGGTTCGCCTCTTTTGTAATCATAAGCAATTACTATTGAATTTTTATCTAAGAGTACTCCCTGCAAACGTCCATAGGGGCAGACGTAGATGCAGGCGTTCTCACGGAAATATGCGAAAACAAAGTAAAATATACTTGTGAAGAGAAATATCAAAAACAAACCGCTTAAATGATTTGAAGGATTATCAGTAACTATTTTCTTCAGTTCATCTACACCAATGATGTATGCCAGAAAAGTGTTACCAATAATGAATGATATTGCATAAAAAATTCCCCATTTGGAAAATTTCTTAAAAATTTTATTTGAAGTCCATGGCTCTGAGTCAAGTTTTTTTTGCTTATTCGAATCCCCTTCAATCCAGTATTCAATTTTTCTGAAAACCATTTCAAGAAAAACTGTCTGTGGGCATGCCCATCCACAAAAAAGTCTTCCGAATATTACAGTGAAAAGAATTACAAATACAACAATAGAAATCATTGCAAGACCCAATAAATAAAAATCCTGCGGGGCAAATGATATTCCAAACAGTATAAATTTTATTTCAATAAAGTTGAAAAGAAACAGAGGGTGCCCATCATATTTCATAAACGGAGTTCCGAATAATATTGCAAGAAGAAAAACACTGAACCAAGTTCTAAGTGTGTATAATTTTCCCTTAGGTTGTCTTGGATTAATCCATTTTCTTTTTCCGTCTTTACTTACTATCGATATTTTATCTCTGTATATCTGCTGAGTTTCGTTAGCTTGCATTATTTCTTAGATGTTGAGTCAACTTTCAACGAATCAATTTTTATACCTGTACTGTCAGTGTATATTGTTCCTTCAGGTTGTTTAGGATTTGCAGGATTGCTTCCTTTTAAAGTCAGAATATAATTCGCGACTGCCTGAATCTGTTTAGGGTTCAATTGGTTTTGCCAGCTAATCATACCTTTTACCGGAACTCCATATTTTACTGTTTTAAATACATTCACAACCCCCCCACCATGAATCCAGTAATCATCTGTTAAGTTTGGTCCGATAAGCCCGCCGCCACCAGGTCCGTGACACACAGTACAGTTAGTAGTAAAAATTGTTTTCCCTTCGGTAAGAGTTGCATCATCTTTCATCAGCTTCACTGTGTTCTCATTTATGAATGCGCCTGTTCTTATCAGTTCATCTCTTTGCATTGCAGCAATTTTCATTTCCTCGTTATACTCTTCAGCAGAAAGACCGCTCATTTTGAAAACGTGATAATTCAACATGTAAAGAACGGCAATTACAACAGAACCATAGAATAGAATATTGAACCATGGCGGGATTGTATTATCAAGCTCGCGTATGCCATCGAAATCATGGTCTAGCATAATATCTTTTTCTTTTTCAATTGGGACTGCACGCGTAAGCATCTGTTTTAATCTTGCAAACATTTTTGCTCTCTTTGGCTCTCCCGCAGTTAATCCTTCTATACTTCCGAAGTATATTAACATAAAGAACATGAACGCTATTCCAACAATTACTCCTGCCGCTATGTAATCATGATCTTTCGTCGCATTTGGATCTGTTGCGGTTTGCGCAAATGATGTTGTCGAAAGCAGCATAACAATAAAAAACGCAATTAAAATTTTTATATGTTTCATTTTTATTTCATCTAAATTTATTTTTCAAATGGAATTTCACTCATCTTATCCAGGTATTTCTTGTCTACTTTCATAACCCATATTAGTAATCCTACAAAGAAAAGGAAAAATATCCCGAGAGAAAACATCGGATAGATGGCTATCCCTTCAATCGATGTTAATATTTGGTCAAACATTTTTTTTTATTTTAAATTTATAAGTTATTTTACCCTTACACCTGTTGTATCACCTTTTATATCAGTACCCATTCTCTGTAGATAAGCAATCAGAGCTATTATTTCTTTATTGCTTTGTGCAGGTGCTCCGCTCTTCTGTAAGTCCTGAGCAATTTCTTCTGCCTGTTTATTTAAATCCTGCAATGCCTGTTTTTCATAACCCGGGGCATAAGGAACTCCGAGAGTCTGCATAACTTTTATTTTACTTTCCAGTGTGGAATTATCCAGATTCTGTTTCAGCAGCCAAGTATATACAGGCATAATTGAACCAGGGGAAACATTTTGAGGATTCTCCATGTGATTATAATGCCATAGATTTGGATATTTTTTTCCTATTCTCATCAGGTCAGGACCAATTCTTTTCGAACCCCACTGAAACGGATGATCATAAACATACTCCCCTGCTTTTGAGTATTCACCATATCTTTCTGTTTCAGATCTGAAGGGTCTTATCATTTGTGAGTGACAATTGTAGCATCCTTCTCTTATGTATAAATCGCGTCCCTGTAATTCTAACGGAGTGTATGGTTTCACACTCGATATTGTTGGTATATTTGATTTAATCATGAACGTAGGTATCATTTCAATAGCGCCCCCGATTATTATTGCTATCGTAGCAAGAAGAGCAAACTTTCCGGGGCGTGTTTCAAGCCATCTGTGTTTAGAAGACTTATCTACATAATCTTTTTCAAGAGCAGGCGCTTCGGCAGCTTCATTTGCTTCAAGCGAACCTTGCTTTGCTGTCTTAATTAAATTTACAACCATTACTATGACGCCTGTCAAATACATCGCCCCGCCTAAAGCTCTTATTAGATACATTGGGACAATAGCAATTACCGTCTCTAAAAAATTGGGATATTGTAAAATTCCAAAAGGTGTGAACTGCTTCCACATTAACGACTGAGTAATTCCCGCCCAATACATTGAAGCTGCGTAGAATACTATTCCAAGAGTGCCAATCCAGAAATGGAGGGCAGCCATTTTTTTAGAATACAAAGTTGTTTTATAAATTCTTGGAATGAGCCAGTATAAAATTCCGAATGTTAAAAATCCGTTCCACCCTAATGCACCAATATGCACGTGTGCAATAATCCAATCAGTGAAGTGAGCAATTGCGTTTACATTTTTTAATGAAAGCATTGGTCCCTCAAATGTTGCCATACCGTAACAAGTTATTGCAACAACCATAAACTTCAAAGTAACATCATCTCTAACTTTATCCCATGCACCTCTTAGTGTAAGAAGTCCGTTTATCATACCACCCCACGAGGGAGCAAGAAGCATAATTGAAAAAGCAACACCAAGCGACTGTGCCCAATCAGGTAAAGCTGAATAGAGTAAGTGATGCGGACCTGCCCAGATGTAAATAAAAATTAATGACCAAAAATGAATTATGGAAAGTTTGTATGAGTAAACGGGACGTCCTGCCATTTTTGGAAGGAAGTAATACATCATTCCCAGATAAGGAGTTGTTAAAAAGAATGCAACTGCATTATGCCCGTACCACCACTGAACCAATGCATCCTGAACACCGGCATAAACAGGATAACTTTTAAAAAATGATACAGGAATTTCAACAGAGTTTACAATGTGTAGCACTGCAACCGTAACGACTGTTGCAATATAAAACCATACAGCAACGTAAATATGCTTTTCTCTTCTTTTAAAAATTGTACCAAACATATTGACCGCAAATACAACCCACACAATCGCTATCATTATATCTATAGGCCATTCAAGCTCAGCATACTCTTTTCCTGTAGTCATTCCTAAAGGTAGCGTTGCAACAGCGCTGACAATAATAAGCTGCCATCCCCAGAAATGAATTTTGCTCAGTACATCACTGAACATTCTTGCTTTACAAACTCTTTGCAGAGAATAATACAACCCCATGAAAATCGCATTACCCACAAATGCAAAAATCACAGCATTTGTATGCAATGGTCTTATCCTTCCAAATGTAGTATACTGATTTGCCATATTATGAATGGGATTAAAAAGCTGAAGCGCGGCAAGTAAACCCACCAACATTCCAACTACACCAAATACAATTGATGCAATCGCAAAGTCCCTCACTATCTTATTATCATAACTGAATTTTTCAACAACCATTTATTTTATCTCTTTAGTTATTAAATATTGTTTAATACTTTTTTTAATCTCTCACCTACTTCGTAAGCTAAGACCTTAAATTTTATATTGTCGATACCGGACATCGTTCCTAATGGATTTACAGCTGAGACTTCTATCTCCCCGTCAGGCATTTCCTGTACCACTATATTACAAGGGAGCAGCGTTCCAATTTTGTCTTCAAGTAAGATTGCTTTATGTGCAAAATCAGGATTACATGCTCCAAAGATTTTATAATCTCTGAAGTCAATATTAATTTTTTCCTTAAAAGTCTCTTTCACATCAATTTCAGAAATTATTCCAAAGCCCTCGTCTTTCAGTGCCGAAGTCAGTTTATTAATTGCATCACCGAAAGAAAGTTTAGTCTTAGTAGTTAAATAGTAGTTCATAATTTTTTATTTTCTGATTCATTCTTGATAGTTTCCTCAAATAAAATTCTTACCGATGGAGTATATCTGTCATCGTACTGTCCTGATTTCACAGACCATATAAATGCAGCTAAAAAAAATAATGCTACTATTATACTTGCTCCGATAAGAATAAACATTACATCCATTTTCAAAAATTTATTTTAGATTAAATTTTGTTTCTTTGCGAAAAAATTTGTAAGAAATATTGCAAAGAGTACTACCGAAATTGAACTGACCGGCATTAAGATAGCTGCAACAATTGGTGATAACGCTCCCTGAACTGCATAAAAAAGACCTATGATATTATAAAACATAGAGAATACAAAACTTGCTTTTATAATATTCATCGTAGTTTTTGAAAATCTCAAATATTTATTAAGATCTCTCAATTTTTCAGAGCTGAGAATTGCATCACATGAAGGGGAGAAACACGTAACGCTTTCTGTTACTGCTATTCCTACATTACTTTGTTTTAAAGCACCCGCATCATTTAACCCGTCACCAATCATCAAAACTTTTTTATTCTTATCTTGAAGACGCTTAATGTATGTAAGTTTATCCTGTGGCTTTTGATAAAATTTCATTTCAGTCTCTTCCCCAAATATCTGCGCCAGATTTTCCTTTTCATTGTCATTGTCGCCCGATAAAACGGAAAGCTCCTTACTTTC
Organism: Ignavibacteria bacterium; assembly: GCA_038225955.1. Classification (GTDB taxonomy): domain Bacteria; phylum Bacteroidota; class Ignavibacteria; order Tepidaquicellales; family Tepidaquicellaceae; genus JAFDZO01. Next base: position 14,236 of record JBBRQV010000070.1, read on the forward strand.
TTTTAAATCCTCTACAAGCTCTTCTAAACCTTCTCTGAAATAATTAAGAATTAAAAAATATCCTATTAAAATTCCATTCTTACATATATAAACTTTCGAAGCTTTATTATCTGAATTTTCATTGCTCTCTCCTAGTATTACAAATTCAAGCTGTCCGATTTTATATTCATTTTCTCCTATCGGTCCCCTAATTCCTCTGCCGAAGAATTCATGATAATTTATTACCTCGAAATGCGTATCACATCTAATTGAATCATAAATTTTTTGACTGAGCGGATGAGTTGAATTTTTTACAATCGATTTTATTTCGGTAAATTCGGAATTGCTTAACAAATTTCCGTAATAATTAAGCTCGGCATTCTTTACTTGAGTAATAGTACCTGTTTTATCGAAGACGATGGAATCTATTTTTGATAGTGTTTCTATCACTCCTGTATTCTTCAAATAAAATTTATTCTTTCCGAAGATTCTCATTGTATTTGAGAGAGCGAAAGGTCCGGCTAATGCTAAGGCGCATGGACAAGCCACAACTAAAACAGCCGTAAAGGCATTCACCGCAATTTTTATATCTTTGTTTAGCCAAAAAGCTCCTGCCGCTATTGCAACCACTAAAGTTATAAACGTGAAATATTTTGCAATTACATCGTTAAGTTTAATTTTTTCAATGGATGTTTTTTTGAATGCGTCGTTATTCCATAACTGAGTCAGATAACTTTGTGATACATCCCTTATTACTTCCAGTTCAATCAAATCTCCTTCCTGCCTACCGCCTGCATAAATAATTTCTCCGAATACCTTTTCTATTGGAATCGATTCACCAGTAACAAAACTATAGTCAATTTTTGCGTTTCCTTTAAATAGTATTGAGTCCGAAGGAATAAGTTCTCCGTTTCTGATGATTATTCTGTCACCTTTTTGTAGCTTATTGATTGGAGTTGTGGTCTCCTTCTGATTATTTAAAATAGTAACTGAAATAGGAAAATATGATTTGTAATTTCTTTCAAAATTTAAAAAGTCGAATGTCTTCGTTTGTATTAATTTACCTATGAGAAGAAAGAATATTAATCCTGTTAACGAATCAAAATATCCCGCACCAAATCCGGAAATTACTTCAAATACACTTCTAAAAAATATAACAGCAATACCAAGTGAAATAGGAACATCAAGATTTATATGCCTTTGCTTTAATCCTGTTAAAGCTGATTTAAAATAATCTGAAGCACAATAGATGAAAACAGGAGTGGAGAGAAGGATGTTTAAAAATCCGAACAATTGTTTGTAATGAATTTCAATATTGCCCAGTGAAAGATACTCAGGAAAACTAAAC
>JBBRQV010000071.1:0-14856 GCA_038225955.1 Ignavibacteria bacterium
ATTTACTTTAAGCGTATAAGGCCATTGGAATTTATATCTGTCTTCCGTATGAATTCCTCCGAGATTTCCTTCTCCGCCGCCGCCGTACTCAACTGCATCGCTGTTTAGAATTTCCTGGTAAAAACCGGGACGCGGCGTTCCGAATTCATAATCTTTTCTGTGTATCGGAGTCATATTAAATGTAAACAGAAGCATCTGTTTCTTATCTTCTGAGTATCTTACAAAGCTAAGCACGCTATTATCTGAATCAGTAAAATCGAGCCAGTGAAAACCATCGCTTCTGAAATCAATTTCATAAAAGGCTCTGTACTTGTGATATATACCTGCCAAGTCTATAACAAATTTTTGTAGTTTTAAATTTAAGTCTTCGTTCAGTACATCCCATTGCATTGCAGTATCTGCATTCCACTCATGAAACTGTCCTATATCATTCGTCATAAAATTTAATTTCTTCCCGGGATGACCGTACATAAACCCGAAGAACGTTCTCATATTTGCAAACATACCTTTCAACTGTCCGGGCATCTTGCTGACTAAAGCTTTTTTCAAATGCACGACTTCATCATGCGAAATCGGCAGCATATAATTTTCATTAAAAGAATACCATAGAGAGAACGTAATTTTATTATGAAAATATTTTCTGTAGATAGGGTCTTTTGAAAAATATTCGAGGACGTCGTGCATCCATCCCATATTCCATTTCATATCGAACCCAAGTCCTCCGAGATAAACAGGTTTTGTAACTCCCTGCCAGTCAGTTGATTCCTCGGCAATCATCATAATTCCTTTATGATATTTATGTGTAACTTCATTCAGCTTTTTTAAGAAAGCAATCGCTTCAAGATTTTCTCTACCGCCAAGTTCGTTGGGGTCCCACTCTCCTTCGTTACGTGAATAATCCAGATACAACATAGATGCAACGGCATCAACTCTTAAGCCGTCTATGTGATATTCTTTTAACCAGAAGAGTGCATTAGCAATTAAAAAATTTGTAACTTCAGTTTTTGCATAATCAAAAATATATGTACCCCATGTTTTATGAAATCCCTTTTTTGGATTTGTGTAAGCATATATCTGCTTGCCGTTAAAATTACTTAAGCCGTGCTCATCAGTGGGAAAATGCCCGGGAACCCAGTCGAGAATTACTCCTATTTTATTCTGGTGACAGTAATCAACGAAGTGCATAAAATCTTCTGGAGTTCCGTATCGGCTTGTTGGCGCGAAAAATCCTGTAACCTGATATCCCCAAGAAGCATCGAGCGGGTGCTCCATTATTGGAAGAAGTTCTATATGTGTATAGGCGTATGTTTTGCAATGCTCAACGAGCTCGTAAGAGAGCTGCTTATAACTTTTGAATCCCCATTCATTTTTGAAATCGGGATTGTCAAAATCTTTTTTCCATGAGCCGAGATGAACTTCGTAAATATTTACGGGAGCTTTTTTGAAATCGTATTTGTGCCTTTCCTTCATCCATGAATTATCTTTCCATTTGAACTTATCAATCGCTGCAACTTTAGACGCGTTACCGGGTCTAAGTTCCGCAGAGAAAGCATACGGATCGGATTTATAAATTACTTTTGAAGATGCTTTTGTTTTGATGGCGTATTTATAGAGGTCGCCCTCTTTCATACCGGGGAGAAATAATGTCCAGTAGCCCGTGCCTCGGCAATTCTCCATAGGAAGAAGTCCGTCTTTCCAATCGTTGAACTCGCCCGTAATGCAAACAGCTTTCACATCAGGAACCCAGACTCTGAAGACAACACCTTTTACTCCCTTAATGCTTGTCTTGTGCGCGCCGAGTTTTTCGTAGCTTTTAAAATGATTTCCTTCGCCGAGGAGATAGACATCCATCTCAGTTATTTCCGTGCGGAAGTAGTATGGGTCTTCGAATTCAGTTTTGTTTCCGTTGCTTTCAATTATTACTCTATAAGGAAAAATCTCATCGCAGTGAGTGAAGTTAGTGGTGAAGAATCCTTTATCGTGAACTTTTTCTGCTTCGGTTAGCTTGCCGCGTTTTTGTTTAATCCAGACTTTTTCGGCAAAGGGCAGATACAGATTTATAGTAAGCTCTTTTCGTTCCCTGTTTAAATGTGGTCCAAGAATGGAATACGGTCTCTCTTCTTCAAAAGAAATTATTTTTTGAAAAGGAGCTGCCGGTTTTTTATTTATTTTTTGTTTTGCCATTAAGAGTAGCGTAAAATTGTTAATTCTTTCTTAAAGTTAAATACACTAATGGCGCATTAAAAATTTATATATACCTACTAATAGGGAACAACTGTTTGATTTCTTTTGTGATATTATTTATTTTGTATGTATTGTTTTTGGGTGCCACGGATGCAGAATGTTACCATTAGCAATTAACAATTAAAAGAATCCGACTATTATCCGACCTTGAAAACAAGCTTCCTCCTCCTTACTAAGGAGGGGGATTGAGGGGACGGTTTAAATGTAATTGGATTCTCGCCTTCGCGGGAATGACAGCGCGGAAAAAATCCGACTATTTCCCGACCAAAGAAGAAAATGAAATTTAGCTGTGTTGTTTTTACAACACCGACGGAGAGAAAATCCGTCAAAAACCCGTCATTTGAAATGGTTGACGAACTCTATATAAGAAGACCTGATTCCGCATTAGTGGAACCAGGTCTGTACTCGAGAAGATTAATCCTTTATTCTACTTTATCAAATTCATTTTCTTTGTCATGCTGAATTTCTCAGAGTTTACTCTATAAAAATAAATTCCGGTAGGGAAGCTTGCGGCATTCCAGTTTGTTTCATACGAGCCGGGTTTGAGAGCTTCATTTACTAAAACCTCAAGCTCCTTCCCTAAAGCATCATAAATGGAAACTTTAATGTTCCCTGAGTTTGAAGGAATATCAAATTTTATTTTTGTAGATGGGTTAAAAGGATTAGGATAGTTTTGCTTTAAATCAAATGCACTCGGAATTGATGAATTGATTAGCTTAACAGATAACGGAAATGAGTTATCGTTAAAAGCGATTCCGCCAAAGCCAGGATATGTTGTCGTTACTCCAGATGCTGCGCAGTTAGTAGTATTGTAAGGTGTCCCAACGTTCCACTTCCAAACTACACCGTTACCCTGGTCGTTAAAGTACAGAGTGTTGTCTTTCATAACCATTCCGCCGAACTTTGCATTTTGTATGTGGTAAACAGTAGCGTATTGAGTGGGAACAGCATAAATAACAGAGATTCCTTTATTGCCATGAACTCCGCTTAATGGAGAAGTTGTAAGTATATCAAGATAAGCTTTAGAAATTTTTTCAAACGTTCCTTCACCGACTCCGTTAGTTCTGTCCCAGTCATTGTTGTTGCCAATCCAAAGATTCCCTGCGGCATCGAACACAAATCCTTCGGGAGCAGAGAAAAGCTTTACATTAATAGAGCCGCCTGAAAGAGAAGGAGCATTATATATATTAGCTCCGTTACCTATGACAATGAATCCGTTGAAGAGCGATAGAGCAGTATAGACAACTAGTCTATGTCCCTGCAAATCGCCCGTCCATAAATTTCCTTCAGCATCGAAAGCAATTCCTGTGAAATAATTTGTGTAATACTCGGGAACAGGTAAATCGAGTGCAGAGGCAGATGAATAATTTGATGTTTTTGTATAGCGGGTAATTCTGCCTGTCTGACCGTTTACTTGAAACTTTGCAACGTATAAATCTCCTGTGGTGGGGTGAATTGCAATACCGGCAACAGGGGCAGTGGAAATTATAATAGGAGCATTGCCATTTCTTGCAGGGTAAATATCGGAGTAGTTGTAAATAAGAACTCCGCCTTGCGCTAAATCTTTATCGAATGAAATGAAAAGTTTTCCGTTGTAAATCGCAGTTGCATTAGGACCTGCCCCTGCAAAAGGAATTGGAAAATTTGCGAACTCAGTGGCAAGATTCAGTTCGTAGTATAATGACGCATTACTCGTTCTGAAGAACTTAATCTTCTTTTCGCCAAAGTAAGGCATTGAAATAAAATCGCCGGGAGCAGCATTTACATTTTGCGTTTTAGATACGCTTAGTAAACTGAAAGCTTGTAAGAATAGAAAAACTGCAATAAAAAGTTTTTTAGTTTTCATAGTTTGTTTTTTTAATTTGCAAAATTATTTTTCCGATTGAAAATTTTCCAATACTAATTTCTTTGTTTAATTTATCAGACTGAGTTTCTACTTTGTATCAGCTTTTAAATTAACTTCGGAAAATTAGTATTCGTTTATTAGACCATCAAAGAGAATTTCACTAATTTGTCAATAATTACAGAGTTTTTATTCACCTGAAACTCATGTTAATATCTAATTTTCAGCAATTTGTATGCTGTTGATTGCCAACAATAGACTAATAATTTTAATAAATTCAACACAACAAACTCTATTCAATGAAATCTATCTGTATATTCTGTGGTTCAAGCATGGGAAGTAATCCTGAATTTAAAAATACGGCGAGTCAGGTCGGGAAATATTTTGCTGAAAATAATATTACTTTGGTCTATGGCGGAGGTAACGTCGGGCTGATGGGAATTGTCTCGCATTCTGTTATGAGTAACGGAGGAAAGGTTACAGGTGTGATACCGAATTTCATGATGGAAAAAGAATGGGGCGATGAAAGTATTACCAAATTAATCAGAGTGGATTCAATGCACGAGCGGAAAAAAAAGATGGCGGATTTATCCGGTGCCTTCATTGCCCTCCCCGGAGGAATTGGTACGCTTGACGAGCTGTTCGAAATTTTTACGTGGAGACAACTCAACTTACACTCAAAACCAATCGGTCTTTTAAATATAAGCGGCTACTACGATTCCATGTTGGTATTTTTGAATAATATGGTAGCGAACGGATTTTTGAAGCAGGAAATTTTAGATGTTTTAGTTATCAGAAATTCTATTGAAGAGTTGATTGATAATTTGTTCTAGAGGAGACTTTCGTGGCGCTCTCAACGCCACGAAAGAAATGGAAAGGAATTACATGAGGTAATAAGGTTTTTGCGTATTGGCAGATACACACTTGTAAATAAACTTGCGATAATTTCCCCCGGGATGAGCCCTTATTACCTATTCCTGTAATAAGCGTCATCCCGGATTTTTAAGGAATTCTCTTTTCCTGCAGGCATCCCGTTTCCGGCTCCCTTGATACTTGACAGAAACTTTTATCTAAACTTTTGAAGACATTTGAAATATATCTCTCACCGGAAAAATTTTTCTGCTCGAATCCCGGTGAGCATATATTGGCTTTAGTTAATGCTAACTTTCTATAGACTCTGCTGTATGTTGCTGTGCTGAATTCCATTTTCAGATGTAATAAAATAAAATTGTAAGTATCAGTAGTGCTGTCAGTACTGCGTCCAATCTCGTAAACTCTATTTGTTTCATTTCAGTAACATTGATTTCAAATCTTAACAAAGTTACTTAGTTTGCATGTTGAACTTCAAAGAGAGCTGACACTAAAAATCGGCTAAAATAACACTGTTAAATTTTGAATAAATCAAAATTTGATGCAAAAATTAAGAGTTTTTGGATAAAAAAATGATTGAAAATCGGTAAAACTGCCTCTTGGAAATGTTAGGTTGAAAATCGGGTTAAAATTTCTCTGTTTTATTAAATGCAAACATTGAAAAACCAAGAAAACGTGCTTATATAGTATAAAATCTCTGGAACCAGAAATAGGAAAATCGGCTATTATATAGTTGCATTAGATATTTTTAAAAACTATTTTATTAAAGAATATTTATCACATAAAGATTAAAAGACTACTCTCTTGCTTCAGGAATTTAAATTTATCAAAATTTTAAAGACACTTTCTACTAAAGAACTGAAAGGGTTCAGGGATTTTATTGAATGTTCATACTTTAATAAAAATGAAAAGTTAGTAAAATTCTATGATTATGTTTTAAAATTCAAACCTGATTTTGAAAGCAGAAATTTTACCAAGGAGAAGTTGTTTAAATTCACTTTTGGAAAGGAAGAGTTTGATTACGCAAAACTAAAACATTACTTCAATTATTCTTTTGAGCTTCTTGAAGATTTTATTGTTTATAACGAAACAATCAAGAATCAAAAAGAAAGAGACTTCACTCTTCTAAAATTTTATAGGGAACGGAATCTTAATAATTACTTTATCAATCTTACTGCTAAACTTACCGACGAACATAATAATATACGCTACAAAGAACCGGAAGATTTTAAATACGAAAACAGATTATCAAACGAGCTGGAAGTATTCTATTATGAAAATGAATTTAAAAACGATAAGATGGTCAGCGCTCAGTATAAAGATTTATTCAGCATGCGTGATAGTTATATTCTTGAATTATTCTATAGGCTTAGTACTTTATTAATTCAAAACCGGGGATTCAGATATGAACTTGAAAAAAACTTTCCGTATTTGCAGGGACTCATTGACTATGTTGAAAGTAATGCAGATACCGTTGACCGTTCTTTGCTTTTAGTTTACAAAGTTTTTATGCTTGATTACAAACGCGAAGAGAAAACTTATTACGATTTGAAAAGCATTGCCGTAACCGAATACAAAGATATTCCCCCTGAGATAAGAAAACAGGTTTTCCTTGCATTGGTGGATGTAGGATATGAAATTGTTACCAGCGGCAACAGAGAATTTTATAAAGAGCTTCATAATTATTATAAGTTTTTCGTTGAAAAATATGAAGAAGTTTTTGGAGACGAATATCTTGACCAGACAAGATATTATTATATCACTGCTCCTGCATTATATCTTAAACACTTCGATTGGGCAAAAAACTTCATAGATAAATTTAAAGAGAAACTCCCGCCAGTACAGGAAGATTATTTATATCTTTATACACTGGCAAACTATTATTTCAGCACAAAAGAGTTCACGCATTCTCTGGAAGTTCTTGCAAAGATAAAAGATAACAAAAACCAGCACGCTCTCATCGCTAATAAATTGAAAATGCAAATTTTATATGAGCTGAAAGATTTTGAAACCCTATTATATATTATTGATTCATACAGGCACTTTCTTAAAAATTACTGTAAGATATTTATTGAAACAAATCCCAAGATAAATTTAAATTTCGTAAAATATTTAAAGAGGCTTGTTGATATTCAATCCGGAAAAAAAATAAAACCGGATGAACTTCGCTTTGAAATAGAGCATGAAAAAATAATTACAAGCCGGAACTGGCTGATGGAAAAAGCTCAGGAACTAATCCCTCGCAAATAAACTTGAAGAATTTAAAAAACCTAACGCTATTAGTTGTACTGCTTTTAATTCCGGCAATATACTTTGTAAAAAAACCGGATAATTACAATCCTATGTTAAATAAATTAAATTACCTCGCTCTGGGCGATTCTTATACCATAGGTGAGTCGGTTTCCGATAACGGGCGATTTCCTGTACAGCTTGTAACTTCGTTGCAAAAAAATAATATTTCTGTGAATTCTCCTGAAATTATTGCTACTACAGGCTGGACTACAGATGAGCTTGCTTCTGCAATCAAGAAAAAAGAATCATCACTTCTACCTAAATATGATTTAGTCTCTCTTCTGATAGGAGTAAACAATCAGTACAGAGGGAGAGATGCAGAAGAATACAGAACTCAGTTTAAAGATCTATTGAAAACTGCAATTGTATTTGCCGGCGGTGTGAAGCAAAGAGTGTTTGTTGTTTCAATTCCCGACTGGGGAGTTACACCTTTTGCAGAAGGTAGAGACAGGAAAAAAATCGGTGAAGAAATAGATTTGTATAATAAAATCAATAAAGAAGAATCGCTGAAGGAAGGAATTGCGTATATAGATATTACATCTGAATCCCGTAACGCAGCAACTGATAAATCACTTGTTGCCGGTGATGGTTTACATCCTTCGGAAAAAATGTATAAAGAGTGGGCTGATATTATGCTGCCTTCAATTTCAAAAATGCTGAAATGAATTTAGAACAGCTGCGCGAATATTGCCTCTCAAAAAAAGCTTGTGAAGAAGCCACACCTTTCGGCGAGGGAACACTTGTGTACAAAGTGATGGGAAAGATTTTTGCAATTACTTCTTTTGGATTACCTTGTACTGTAAATCTAAAATGTGACCCTGAGTATTCGGTTGAATTACGCGAGCAGTATGAAGACGTTGAACCCGGCTATCATATGAATAAAAAGCATTGGAATACTGTGAGAGTTGACGGGAAGCTCAATAAAAAAATGGCAGAGAAATTAATTGACCACTCATACGATTTAATTTTAAAAAGCCTTCCTAAGAAATTGCAGGAAGCATATAAAAAATTATAGAAGGAAAACTTTAGTTTGATAATTTAATCTAAAAGTTTTTTGTCTTCTTCCCTCGGGAAATTTATCAACATATACAGAAGCCCTACGCCAACCCCTATTGATGCCATTACAAGGTTTGCATTTATGAACAGATTTGTAGTAACTGAGAGCAGTGCGCCCATATCACATAAAACAAATGCAGCAATGTGCGCATTAAAATATGCGCCGACGAAATTATCTTTGTTTACTTTCTTTAACATGTTTTTTCTTATGTAAAGAGATGCAGTACACATTATTATTCCAATAATTGTAACAGGAGTATTAAGGAAAGATTTATCTGGATGTACATTACTTCCTGAAACTATTGTGCCAATAACGTATACCAATGCAAGTCCCGTAATAATTACATAACCAAGCAGTTTTATTCTTCTGCTTACAATAATGAAATCAATTTGCTTAACCATTTCGGATTTTTCCGTCATAATTCTTCTTTTTACTAAATTGTTTATAGATAAAATTAGCATTATTTTTATTAACATTTAATTCATAATTCTTATTCGTTTTTGCGAGATAACTCATTAAATACCGCTGAAATTATAGATACAGATAAAGATTTTATTACAATCGTCCGTCCGCAAAATTTTTCTGAATTTCTCGGGCAGGATAAAGTAAAAGAAAATTTAAAAGTTTTCATTCAGAGCTCAAAAATTTTAGGTGAATCACTCGACCACGTTTTATTCACTGGCCCTCCCGGACTTGGGAAAACTACGCTTGCAAATATTATTGCAAACGAACTGGGCGCAACCATTGTATGCACATCGGGTCCCGTAATAGAAAAGCCGGGCGACCTTGCAGGTATGCTTACAAAACTCCGCACAGGTGAAATTTTATTTATAGATGAAATTCACAGAATACCAAAAGTTGTTGAAGAGTTCCTTTACTCTGCGATGGAAGATTTTAAATTAGACATTATGATTGATTCAGGTCCTGCGGCCCGCAGCATTCCGATTAAATTAGAAAAATTTACATTGATTGGTGCAACAACAAGACAGGGATTGCTTTCATCTCCTATGCTTGATAGGTTCGGCATCAACTGTCATCTCGATTATTATTCTTCGAGCGAACTTGTAAATATTGTAAAACGCTCGGCAAGACTTATGAATATAGAAATAAGCGATGACGGCGCAGAAGAAATTGCGAAACGCTCGCGCGCTACTCCAAGAATTGCAAATAGATTATTAAGACGCACAAGAGATTTTGCAATCGTAAAAGAAGACGGAAAAATTTCCAAGTCAATTGCAGATTATGCTCTGACATCATTGGATATCGATAAGTACGGATTAGATAAGATGGATAAGAAAATTCTTGAAACTATAATTTCAAAATTCAACGGCGGACCGGTAGGACTCTCAACAATTGCAGCTTCAGTCGGTGAAGACCCTGGAACAATTGAAGATGTTTACGAACCGTTCCTTATGATTGAAGGATTTATAAAACGTACGCCCAAGGGAAGAGAAGCTACTCCGCTTGCATTCAAGCATCTTGGCTTAAAATCGAATGCAAAAAAAGAAACACCTTTATTTGATAATTAATCATCATCTATATTACTTATATAAATTATACAAATGAAAAATTTTAAGTTTATTGTTTCACTCTTAACTACGTTTGTTCTTCTCACAAGCTGCTCTTATTTTAAAAGTACAACTACTAAATCATCCGAAGAGTCGCATAAGATAGAAGGCGAGGAAACTAAGGAAAAAGTACTTGAGAAAACATCTGCAGCTGATTTAAATTTTTATAACAAGTATATAGAGGTTGCAAATAAAGTTTCTGAGACAACTGATGAGCTGAACAGAAATTATCTTTCTACAGTGCCTGACCCAAGCACACTTTCGAAGGGTTCTTATATTCTTGTGGTTGGAATGGATATTCAGGTAAGTAATCTTGAAAGATTGATAAAAGAATACAGACGCTCCTATTATGAAGGCGGAGAACTATCTAAGCTGACTACCGATAATGAAAACATGAAGACGGATATTGAAACATCTTTCAGAGAGCTGCTGAAAGTTCTTGAAAAATATTATTCGGTGTCGGAGAGAGTTACAAAATTTTATAAAGATAAAGAGTACAAAGATAACGTTTCAAAAGCCCCCGGTTTTGATAAAGAGATGAAGGACGGATATAAAGAATATGATTCAACCTATGCAAGATTTAAAGAGAATGTGAAAAAATATAAACCCCAAAAAACGAGAAGGAATCCCGATGATTTTACCAATAAGGATGAAAAAGCTGTTGTAATTGTTCAGAATGCTTTAGAGAATACAATGGACTTAGCGGAGAATTTTTACAGTAAGTTCGAAAGCGTAAATAAAAATTCAAACGTTGACGGCTTGCAGGCAGATATAGAAGACTTTGAACGGAAGTTTGATGCAGAGACAAATAAAATTAAGTCAACAGAGTTTTCAGATAAAAGCAGATATATTAAATTCAGCTTTGAAGATTATTTCTCAAAGACGACTACAGGATTTATAAGCGAAGTAAAAAAGTTTAACAAAGAAATGAAAAAGGGAAAGACTAACGACAGAGACTTCGGGCTTAGCTATGATAATGTTGTCAGAAATTATAATTATATGATTAACGCTTATAATTCGTCTATCACAACAGTGAATACTTTTAAGGTTTATTGATAAAAATTAATGAACTTTAACAAAAAAAATTAAGTTAAATTTTTTATATCCCAAAGTTTATAAATGGAAAAGAAAAAATCCGGAATTTCACAAGCATTATTAATTTTATTAGTAGCAGTTGTTGTTGGTTTAACTATTAATGCAACAAGTTCAAAGCGCGTTCCTTTTTTTACGAATTACACCGATAAAATGAAAGCAGATAATACAGACAGCTTGACTAATGTAATAAAGAATGCCGCTGAATTTAAAAACAATCCCTACGATACAACTCAAAAAAGTAAACCTTTAAGCTATAATAATAATCCTAATCTTACTAAGGAAGGATATATAAAACCTCAGAAGATAAAGCTTGAGCTTGCAAGGATGCTTTATGAAAAAAATGCTTTAATGATTGATGCAAGACAGCCGGAGGATTATAAGCTGGGGCATATTAAAGGAGCAATAAATATTTCTTATGAAGACTATCACTTTAAAAACAAAGATAAACTGCCTGAGATGTTGAAGGGACTGAACAAGGATGGAATTATAATCTGTTACTGCAAAGGCGGTGACTGCGATATGAGTATAGACCTTGCCTACGATATTGCAAAGCAGGGTTTCAATGCGGTGAACGTTTATCTTGGCGGTTATAAAGAATGGGAAGATGCAGGTCTGCCGGTTGTAAAATAATTTTAAATCAATTTTTTAAATTAATAAATGAAAGATTTTCTTTCTTCTAAGTACATTCAGTTAGCTCTGCAATTTATTATCGGTATAGTTTTTCTATATGCTTCATATAATAAATTGTTTGATCAGGTTGGTTTTGCAAAATCGGTTTACGGATATAAATTTTTACCGGATTTCTTAATAAATATTACTGCAATAGTTGTTCCTTCATTAGAATTTATTGCAGGGTTATTTTTATTGTTTGGACTCTTCAGAAAGGGCAGTTCGTTAGTAATTATCGTCTTACTTTCTGTTTTTTTAATAGCTTTGGTGCAGGCGTATGCAAGAGGATTAGACATAGATTGCGGCTGTTTCGGTTCAAGCGCAGCAGATAAGCCGTCTCCGGCTGACTTATTAATCAGAATATTTGAAGATATATTGTTATTACTGGGAGCAATTATTATTTTTAAATACAGTAGATCAAAATACTACAAAGGTGTTAACTACAACAGCGTTAATATAAATAATACAAACAACGATACAGAAAATTTAATATCAAATAATCAGGAGGCTTAAAAGCTATGTTAAAATCAAATAGTTCAAAAATTTCGTTCTTCACATTAGGGCTTATTGCAATTTTTGCAATAATGTTTTCAGTGGTAAATAATTCAAAACTTGCTGCTTCTATAAACGGTCCAAGAATAATGTTTGAAGAAACAAAACATGAATTTGGCAAAGTACCGCAGGGTCCTCAGGTTCAGTATGTTTTCAAATTCACAAACAAAGGCAACCAATCTCTTCACATCGAAAAAGTTCAGGCATCATGCGGATGTACAGGGACTGCAATGGGAGAAAAAATGGATTATGCAAAAGGTGAGTCAGGGGAAATAAATGTTACTTTCAATACTGAAGGAAGAGAAGGCAAGCAGGAAAAAACAATTATGGTTTACTCTAACGATTCTAAAGAACCGCAAAAAGTTCTCAGCTTCACAGCAGAGATAGATCCTAGCATGAAATAAAAAAACAAATTTTATTTTATACAAATCAGGGCGGAGAAATTTTTCTTCGCCTTTTTTATTTATAGAAAGTTATTCTGCATCAACTAACTCAAGAATATTTTCTTTCTTAGAGCTAAGTTCAAAGTTTCGCTCCTTCCATTTACCGCGATAGAACCAGTAAGTAAGAACCATACTTTTCAATGCAACGGAGAGGCATATAGCCATCCATATTCCGTTTAGTCCCCATATCGGAGCAAACAAAGCACAGAGCGGAATTCGCAGTGTATTAAATATCAGTCCGATAGTTACAGGAGGAATTGTATCACCTGCCCCTGAAAATGCTCCGTTAAGAATTACATCGGCTGCCGAGAAAATCATTATAAGAGCGTTGATTTTATTATAAGCTTCGGCAGCATCAATAACTGCAAGGTCAGTTGTAAAAAATGTTGCAATGGTTCTGGCGAATACAAAAAGTAATATTCCATAAACTGACATTGCCGCAGTTCCTATTCCGTAAATTCTCCATGCAAGTCTTTCAGCTTTATCTTTATTTCCTGCGCCGATGTTCTGTCCGATTAAAACTGTTGCTGCAAGTGAAAGCCCGACGCATATCTGATATGAAATAGATTCCGAACGGTGGCCTATGCCAAGAGCAGCAAGTCCCGTTGTTCCAAACTCAGCAACAAATCGTGAAACGATCACATATATAAAAGAGAATGCAAGACCGTTTAAAGAAACAGGCAAGCCGATTTTAATAGTATGCTTTAAGATTTTTTTATCAAACTTATAATCAGTAATTTTCCCTATGAGATTTCTTTTTCTGAGTAGAATATATCCTATGATGAAAGCAGTTAAGTATGAAACTAAAGTAGAGAGAGCTGCGCCTTCCATTTCAAAATGTAAAACCCCACCCACTCCGAAAATTAATAAAGGAGCTAAAACTAAATTTAATGATACTGCCAGACTAATAAGATAGAAAGGTGTTTTAGTATCTCCTATTCCTCTGAATATTGCCGCAGTTGTAGAGAGCAAAGTTACACATGGCATTCCGATAAGGAATGTTAATAAGTAGTCGTTCGTAAATCCTCTTTGAGTGGCATCCAGATTAATAATATCGTATAAGAAAGGCAGGACAGGAATTAAGAGAATGGTAATTAAAATAGTTTTAAAAAAAGTATTAACGATGTTCTCGGTGGCAATTCGTCTGCCAGTTTCACTTTCACCGGCTCCTATTGATTGCGCCACGAGTGAATTTGTACCCGTAGCAATTAGCTCTCCTAATGCAAGCGCACCCCATACTAAAAAATTTGCTACGGTAATAGAAGCAAGCTGAGTGCTGCCCAGCTTGCCTACCCAGTAAGTATCTATTAAAGAAAAAGATGATTTTACGAGAGTCTGTAAAACAGCGGGACCTGCAATTAGTAATATAAGTCTGTTATCTGAAAGCTTGGATGACAAGGCGAATTATAAAATGAAGTATAAAATTCGAAACAATCAAAATACAGTTAATAAAAACATTTTTAAATCTAAATTGATAATTGTTTTTATTCTTCTCATTTTTAGTTTCAATGAATATACTTTACCTCTTATCGCAAGTAGAGGTTACGGGGGCTGAAACCTACGTAGAATCTCTGGCAAATTATTACTCTTCGCTTGGCAATAAAATTTTTATTGCCTCCGATACTTTTTCGCGTAAGCCGGATGCTAAAATATTTAAAGTTCCTTTACATCAAAGAGATTTTCGCAAACGCCGCAGCAACATCCTTGAAATCAGAAAAATTATTAAAGAGAACAGTATAGATATAGTTCACGCAAATTCACGAGCATCTGCCTGGGTCGGGCATTTTGCGAGCAAGAGAGAGTGCATCCCCTTTATTGTAAGCATTCACGGATTGAGCGGAATGCGCTTTTCGAAAAAACTCGTTCCTGCCCTGGGAGATAAGACGATTGCAGTCTCGGAGTATATTCAGGAAATCACGATGAAAGATTTCGGTATCAGAAAGAATAGTATTGATGTTATTCGTAACGGATTTAATTTTGACGAAGTAATTAAAAGAAGTAAAGAAGATACTAAGGTATATTATAAAAATAAGAACGAATATTTAGTAACCTATATAGGCAGAGCAACAGGACCTAAAAAAGATATAGTGTTAGCATTAGTGAATGAAATTATTCCAAAAGCAAAAGCAGATGTGAAAAATTTGAAATTCCTTCTTCTATGCCCGGGGAAAATGAGTGATGAAATAGTTAAGTATATTAACGAAAGAAATAAAGAAGCGGAAG
>JBBRQV010000072.1:0-14802 GCA_038225955.1 Ignavibacteria bacterium
AATTACGAGGGGTATTCTGTTTGATATATGGTAATCAAAATTTTTCGATAGCGAAGCTAAGGAAGATTCTGCAACAACTGCTGCAAACTCTCCAACATATTGTCCTCCCTGCGAAAAATAAACATCAAAGTGTTTTGTCTGGATGAATTTCCATTTGAACTCTTTATACTGAACTTTATTCTGCCCGAACTGAGGATATATACTGGATACAAAGGTAAGTAAAAAGAGGGAAGATAATACAAAAATTAATTTAGGCGTTTTCATATGGTGAATTTAGAAATTATAAACTGGTAAATAAAACCAATACTTGCTCCTTTATTTTTCTTAAAATACTTCAATAAGCTCAACAATTTCAAGTGTATTTTAGTTCTACAACGTAGAGGAGTCCTTCATCTTTGAAACTATAAAAATCATCCTGTGACACAATCACATGGTCAATAACTTCTATGCCGATAAGTTTCCCTGCTTCTACTAATCTTCTGGTTATTTTGAGGTCATCATCAGAAGGGCTTACCTCACCTGATGGGTGATTATGAGCAATCATAATTTTTGCCGCATGATTTCTTATCGCAATTTTAAAAGTTTCTCTTGGATGAACAAGGGAAGATGTTAATGTTCCCACAGTTGAAATTTCTGCATTAATTAATTTATTTCTGGAGTTGAAAGAAAGAACTATAAAATTTTCAATATTAAAGTCTTCAATTTGATTTCTTACAAGCTCAGCTGAAATTGAGGAATTTGTAACTGCAGTTTGATTTTTTATCTCTGTTCTTTTTTTAGACTCATCGCGGGCAATCCTGCGCGCTATTTCAGAGCAGGCAATAAGCTGAGATGCCTTTGCTTTTCCGAGACCTTTTATTTGTTTCAGGTCCTGAAGGGATGCTTCTTTGAAATCAGCAAGGGAATGAAATCTTCTTTTGATTTCCTTGGCGGTTTCCATTACGGACATTCCTTTGAATCCGCTGCCCAGAATTAAAGCAAATAACTCAATATCCGATAGCTTATCCTTACCTTCGCGTTCTAATCTTTCGCGAGGCCTGTCGTCAGGTGGAAGGTCCTTAACCGTAAAGTTTGTAGGAGGCATAGAATACTTTAGTTAAATGGTTACAATTTGGCTACAATTATAGGAGAGAAGTACAAAATACTGCAAATATAGTCGGGATGAGAGGACTTGAACCTCCGGCCTCATGCACCCCATGCATGCGATCTAGCCAACTGATCTACATCCCGAAATAGATCATTAAAAATATGAAAAAAAAGTTCAGGTTTAAAGGGAAAATTGATAAAAGATTCGTTTTTAAATAAAATCTAAATAAATTTTACATAATCTCACTAAAAAAATTTGGCACGAGGTTTGTATTAGTGAATGTCAGAACATACAAAATGAACTCATTTTCTTACATATTAATAACGACAACGATTCAACTAATAGGGCTTATTTCCTTCTATTTTATCCATATAAAATACAGAAAGAGACAGCAAATTAAGTTTAGAGCGGTTGTAAAAAGAATTACCAGTGTAAGAACTAAGGATGAATTTGAACAAATTTTCAGAAGACTTGCCAATAACGAAATAAGAACATTATCTTACAAACAAAAAAATGAGATTAGCTCATTAGCTGACCTGCTATCTGATAATTTAATTTAACTAATTTAATATAATTTTGTCTTGCGTTCTCAGCGTTCCACATTAAGTTGGTGTAGTCTTAGGGAACGGAGGCTGAGAGATTCAATAATTACCTTTTTTCCATTCGATAAATTAAATGCCGCTTTCAAGGGAGTTGAGTGCGGTATTTTTTATTTATAAAGCTCGTCTCCGAAAAATATTGAAACTCATATCTCAAAAACATAATTTGTAACATCAGTAATAAACAAACTTACTCCAATGGAATATAAGGAAAACCAAAAAAGAATTTTATGCTTTGGTGATTCTATTACGTGGGGATATAATCCTGTTAACGGAACAAGATTTCCCTATGAAGATACCTGGCCCGGTGTAATGGGGAGATCTGTTGGCAGCGGTTATTGTGTAATAACTTAGGCTCTTACTGCAAGAACAACATGCTTTGATATTCCTTACGCTCCCGATAGAAACGGCAGCAAATTTTTGCCGATGCTTATGGAGTCGCACTCACCTTTAGATATGATAATAATTATGCTTGGCATAAATGATTTAATGCATCTTTGCGCTAAGACAGCAGATGAATCTGCCTGGGGATTATTATCGCTTGTAAGAATTGCTCTAAGTCCACTTTTTGGCGGCACTCCACCGAAGCTGTTAATTATCGCTCCGCCTGTATCGGGCAAAATGAGTGATTTTAGTAAGCAGGGATTTGGGGGCGAGGAGGAAGAAATAAAAAAACTCCCTGCTGCGCAAAGGATAGTTGCAGAAACTGCTTTATGCGAATTTATGGATGCGAATGATTTTATAAAAGTTGATAGCGTTGATGGCTTACACCCAATGCCTGAGCAGTATAAAATTTTGGGAGAAGCAGTTGCGGAGAGAGTTAAGAAAATTTTGAATTAATTTGAATTTAAAAGATAAGACATCAGTTGTAAAAAATATAATGTATAATCTAGCTATAAAAAATATGGTTTGCGGCAGATGCGTGAAAGTCGTAAGGGATGAATTAATAAGCCTTGGATTAAAAATCCTTGATGTTAATCTCGGAAGCGTATCACTTGATAAAAAACCAAATGCATCAGTATTAAATAAAATTTCCGAGTTGTTAAATGAAAATGGTTTTGAGCTTCTTGACGAAAAAGGTAGTAAAGTAATAGAGCAGATTAAGAACATCCTTATAAACCAAATACACCATAATAACTCCGATAAAAAAGAAGCGGAAAATTATTCTTCCTATATTTCACGGAAGCTAAATCTTGATTACAACTATCTCAGCAATCTTTTTTCTTCTATAGAGGGAATCACGATTAAAAAATTTATTATCCTTCAAAAAACTGAACGTGTAAAGGAACTTCTCGCCTATGATGAATTATCATTGGGAGAAATAGCATTCAATCTCGGTTACAGCAGCGTTCAGCATCTCTCAAGTCAGTTCAAAAGCGTTACAGGAATTACCCCCTCTCAATTCAAACAAAATCTGGTGAAAGCATTGGTTAAAAGAAAACCGCTGGATAAAATTTCTTAATATCTTTTATAACCTTGCCTTAAAATTCTATAAATCATTTTTAAAATTGTGTAACGGATTACGAAAGTATTCTTCTTAATTTTGTATAGTTAAAATTTATATTCAATTTAAAAATGGTACATACTTATAAAATTACAGGAATGCACTGCGGTGCTTGTGTAGAAAAAATTAAAACACGCATTGAAAAGATTAACGGAATAGAAAAAGCTGATGTTGCTCTGAATCCTCCTCAGGCAGTAATTACAATGTCGCATCATATTAATACTGATGAACTTAATTCTGCATTGAAAGAAGCAGGTAAGTATGCACTGGAAGAAGTTCATGGCGTTATACAGGAAAACTTAAATCCTTTTGTCGCACAGGAAGAAAAAATTACGATTTGGACTTACAAACCTTTGATATTAATTTTTGTTTATTTGCTTGGACTTGTAATATTTACTGAAATTAACAGAGGAGCTTTCAATCTTATGATGTCTATGAATCATTTCATGGGTGGATTCTTTCTTATTTTTTCTTTTTTTAAGTTGCTTAATCTTTCAGGTTTTGCAGAGGCATACTCTACTTACGACATCGTTGCAAAAAAATGGAGAGGTTACGGATTTATTTATCCATTCATTGAACTTGCTCTTGGTATAAGTTACTTATACGAATTCGCTCCGGTAACAACAAATCTAGTTACATTGTTAGTAATGAGTATAAGCTCTATCGGAGTAATACAAAGCGTTCTAAAGAAAAATAAAATTCAATGCGCATGTCTTGGAACAGTATTTAATTTACCTATGACAACTATAACAATCGTAGAAGATTTGCTGATGGTGGTAATGTCAATTATCATGCTCACAATACTAAAATAAACATACAATCAAGATTAATTTTAAAGTCCTTTTTATATTATTATATCTGCCAAGCTTTAAAGAAGGGGCAATTTTTACAAATTCCCCCTTCTTTTTTGCTTTGTAATTCACTCTCAAATAAGATATTTTTACATCTTTTCTTATACTTTTCTTTGACAATATTTGAACACGAAATTAATCTTTGAGGAATTCTCTCTCCCCAATAAGTTACACGTAGTACTTCACAAAAACATAAGCAATCCACTGGTAAATATAACCTTAGGTTATAAGGTCGGCGCTAAAGATGAAGAGCCTACTCAATTTGGAGTTGCGCATTTATTCGAGCATCTTATGTTTGAGGGTTCGCAGAATATAACAAAATCAGAACATCAAAAAATCGTAATGGAGTGCGGGGGCAGGACAAATGCTTTTACAATGCAGGATGCAACGGTTTACTACGAAGATGTTCCGTCTAATTTTCTTGAAACAGCTTTGTGGCTGGAGTCGGATAGAATGAACGCAATAAATCTTTCCGAAGAAAATCTTGAGAACCAGAAGAAAGTTGTGCTTGAAGAAAAACTTCAGCGATATGATAATGCACCGTACGGAACATTTCTTGCTAAGACTATGCAGCACGTTTTTCCGGGTTCGCTATACGAACATACTACTATAGGTGAAGCTGAGCATATAAGGAATTTTTCCCGTCAGGACGCAGAGAACTTTCACTCAAAATTTTACTCACCTGCAAATGCAGAGCTTATTGTATCGGGAGATATTGATTTTGAACAGACGAAGAAACTGATTGAAAAATATTTCGGAGATATTAATAAATCCAATGGAATTATTAGAAAAGAAAATAAGTTCAGAGAGCTAACAGAAGACGTAACGGAAACAATAGAAGATAATGTAATGCTTGAAAAGTTTTACATTTCGTTCATGGTTCCCGGCGCAGGCACAAAAGAAGATTTTATTCTTGAGTATTTTAACAAGCTGGTTTTTAATAATAAGAGCAGCAGGCTATATAAGCTTTTGGTCTACGATAAAATGCTTTTGAAAAATATCTCATCGTTTAAGTTTTCTATCCAGGATGCAGGAGTTTATATTATTCTCGGAACCGTAAATCCCGGAAAGAGCGGTGAAGCAGCGCAGAAAATTATCATGGACGAAATAAAAGCATTTGCGAATGGAGATATTGCTGATTACGATATGCAGAAAATAAAAAATGAGCTGGAGTTCAGCCAGGTTAATAAATTGATTTCACTTAACAGAATTAACGTTGCTACAGTTTTCAACAGAATGTATTTTTCCGATGCAAATAAAATTAACGAAGAACTTTCACGATATAATTCCGTAACTAAGGAAGATTTAAAAAGCACGATTCAAAAATATTTTGTTAATGCAAATAAAGTAACACTGAATTACGTTCCTAAAAAAAATAAACAGAAATAATATTAAGAATACTAACCCAAATATAATCAGATATAAATCGGAAGATTTCCCCGGAGTGGCACAGAAAGCACTCTCCATAGAGGAAATAACATTAGCAAACGGTTTGCGTGCTGTATTCTATAAAACAGATAAAATTCCCTGTGTATGCATAAACATGACGTATCATGTCGGAGCAAAAGATGACGGAGAAAAGTCAGGCATAGCACATTTATTCGAGCATCTTATGTTTGAAGGTTCACCTAATGTTCCTCATGGAAAGTTTGATTCAATTTTACAAGATATTGGTGGGGAGAGTAATGCTTTTACAAGCTGGGATGTAACTTCTTACTATATAACTGTTCCATCCAATTCACTGGAAGTTGCTTTATGGATAGATTCGGACAGACTTGCAGGATTCAGCATTACAAAAGAAATGCTTGAGATACAAAAAGATGTCGTAAGCGAAGAAAGAAATTATGTAGTAGGTAACACTCCTTACGGAAGCGTAGAAGATGAAAGCAGTTTGAGATTGTTTAAAACTTCAGGCTACAGAAATTCTATTCTTGGCAATATGTCTGTTCTGAAAAAACTTACCATTGAGGATATTCAAAATCATTTTGAAAAATATTACGCTCCCAATAACGCAGTGATTGCTTTAGCAGGAAACTTTGAGATGGAAGAAGCTAAGGCACTGGTTGAAAAATATTATGGAGGGATTTCAGTAGGAAAGCCATTCGTAAGAAATGAGTTTAAAGAGTTTGATATCAAAGAAGAAATAAAAGATACAATTTACGATAACATCCAATTGCCGGCGAAGTTTATTTTTTACAGAGTGCCTGGGCATGGAACAAAAGATTACTATGCATTGCAAATTTTAGGCAGCATACTTTCCAGAGGTGAAAGTTCGCTTTTAAATAAAAAATTAGTTTACGATTTAACTCTTGCTAATGAAGTTGATGCTTCGGTTTCAGGGATGGAGCAGACCAGTGTGTTCGGCATCAGCGCGATTTCTCTTAAAGGAAGAAATCTGGATATTATAGGCGAGGCAATTGATGAAACGATTAAAGAAGTTCAGCAGGGAAATATAAAAGACGATGATATTGAGAAAGTAAAAAATAAAATCGAAACACGAACTGCGCTCAAGAAAGCCTCAATTGTAAATCTTGCTGAGAATCTTTCATTTGATAAACTTGTATTCGATGATGCGGCCAGAATTAATACAGAAATTTATAATTACCTCTCTATTACAAAGCAAGATATAATAGATGCTGCTAATAAATATTTACAGCAAAACCAAAGAGTAGTTTTAGACTACCTTTCAAAATAAATTTAAAAAGTTGTTCACATAAAATGATTATAGAAAAATTAGACAGAACTAAAAAACCGATTCCCGGCCTAGCTAAGGATGTAAAATTTCCAGGATACTTTGAAACAACATTGGCAAACGGAATAAATGTAATCGTAATTAAAGATGAAAAATTCCCTATAATATCATCACGATTTGTTTTTAAAGCAGGTTCGTTTTTCGATGGGGATAAATATGGAATTTCTTCCTTCACTTCTGAAATGCTCACAAAAGGAACTCAAAGTAAAAGCGCATTGGAGATTGCCGAGCTTGTAGATTATCATGGAGCATTTTTATCTTCGGGATGTGATTTCGATGCTACATTCGTAAGCTGCTACTCGCTAAAAAAATATTTCGATAAAATTTTTGACATTACAACTGAAGTGATTTTGGAGCCTGCCTTTTCCGATGATGAAGTTAACAGATTAAGAGAGCAAAAGATAAATTCTATCATCTCGTATAAAGATGAAGGTGATTATCTTGCATCGAGAATATTCAAGAAAGATATTTATCATAATCTGCCTTACTCAAAACCGCTTGAAGGAACTGAGAGCATTCTGAACTCATTACAAAGAAGTGATTTACAAAATTTTTATAATAATTTCTACAAACCTGATAATTTAATCGTTGCATTCGTAGGTGATATTGATGAAGCGCGAGCCGTAAAGTTAGTAGAAGAAAAATTTGGAAACTTCACAGGTAAATTTGCAAATAATACTAAGATTGAAAATGAAACTATTAACCCCGGCAAAAAAGTTTTCATAGTTAAAAAACCCGGCGCTGTGCAGTCTTCGCTGAAAGTCGGACACCTTGCTTTCAAAAGAAACATTTCCGATTACATCCCTGCCAGCGTGATGAATACAATGCTTGGCGGAAGCTTCTCGTCAAGAATAAATAAAAATCTCAGAGAGGTAAACGGATTTACATACGGAGCCCGTTCATATTTCGACTGGAAAAAATATTCAGGCGACTTCGCAGTTGAAACAGAAGTGGGGAACAGTTTGACCGCTTCTGCAGTTAAAGAAATGATTTTCGAAATTGATAAAATGAAGAACGAACTAGTATCCGATGAAGAACTGACAAGCATAAAGAATTATCTTGCAGGGAATTTCCCGCTTCAGCTTGAAACTCCAAATGCGATTGCATCAAAGGTTATAAGTTTAAAAATTTATGATATAGAAAAAGATTATTACAATACTTATATCTCAAAAGTAAACGATGTAACTAAGCAAGATATAAACGATGCTGCAGTGAAATATTTACATCCCGATAAGATGACAATCGCAGTCGGCGGAAATCCCGATGAGATAAAAGATGATATGGCGCAATTCGGTGATGTAGAAATTTTCGATGAAGTAGAGTAGTTGTTCGTTATTCGTTGTCAGTTAATAGTTATTCGTTTATTGTTATCTGCATCAGAGTGTCATTGGAATCCTGAGCAGCGCGAAGTCCCGCTTTAGCGGGATGAAATTTGAAATCTTAAATCTAAAGGATGTCTGACGTAGAACTTGTCAAGAAGTTAAATACAAAATACCTCTCACTAAAAAACGAAGTTGCTAAAGTAATTGTAGGCCAGCAGGATATAATTGAGCAGATTCTAGTTTCGATGCTTTCAAACGGACATTGTTTACTTATCGGTGTGCCGGGGCTTGCGAAAACTCTTTTGATAAAAACTCTTTCTGATGTTCTTGATTTAGAATTCAACAGAATACAGTTCACACCCGACCTTATGCCATCGGATATTACCGGCGTTGAAATTCTTGAACCATCAGGTGACGGGAAAAATAATTTCAAATTTATAAAAGGTCCAATCTTTACCAATATGCTTTTAGCGGATGAGATAAACAGAACTCCGCCGAAAACACAATCTGCATTGCTTGAAGCTATGCAGGAGCATAAAGTTACAGCGGCAGGTATTACATACACTCTACGCGAGCCGTTCTTCGTGCTTGCTACGCAGAACCCAATTGAGCAGGAAGGAACTTATCCTTTGCCTGAAGCGCAGCAGGATAGATTTATGTTCAATCTATGGCTGGACTACACAAGCTTTGAAGATGAAATTGAAATTATAAAGAAGACTACAACTATGTACAAGCCGACTCCCGAGAAGGTTTTCTCAAGGGAAGATATCATTATGTTTCAAGAGCTTGTCCGCAAGGTACCTGTTGCAGATGAAGTAATAAACTATGCTGTAACTCTCGTTGGAAAAACGAGACCCGGCAATAACAACGTTCCTAAATACGTTAAGGATTATATACAATGGGGCGCAGGCCCAAGAGCTTCGCAGTATCTTATACTCGGCGCAAAAGCTCAATGCATTCTTAACGGAAGATACTCACCATCGATTGATGACGTGAAGGCAGTCGTAAAACCTGTTCTTCGCCATCGCCTCATATTAAACTTCAATGCAGAGGCAGATAATCTGACCGTGCTTGATTTGATTGATAAGCTAATCAAAGAGTAAATTATTCTTAAGGTTATTCCATAATAGTTGTTGTTAATTGTAAAATTATTTTTTAAATTACGATTAACCAATTATCTCTCTTATGAAAAGTCTAAACACGGTTTTACTTTTTCTTTCCCTTATTTTTTTATCCTCATGTTCCAAAGACTCTAACCTTATAGTTTCTTCCTCGGGAAGCGGTTACGGAAAAGCGTTTTATATTGATCCCTTAAATGGTAATGATGCAAATAACGGCAGAGAAATTTCCTCACCAGTAAAAACTTTTTATAAAGCCGGAGCATTTTGTTCGAATGGTGATACAGTATATGTTAAGGGCGGCGTTTATACTGCATTCAGAGATGTCATAGCAAAAACACAAACAGATTTAGGATATATTTATTTCAGGCCATACCAGGGACAAACTGTAACACTTGATGGTATAGGCGGCATTTTTGATGAGAGCGAAGCAATCCTTACAATAAAAAATTCTACCTATATAGATATTTCAGGATTTGAAATCAGAAATAATGCAACCGGCAGGGGCATAAATATTTTAAGTGAAACAAAATATTGTAATCTTATTAATATTACAAATTGTTCAATCCATGATGTAGGGTCAGGTGCAATAAGTTTGGGTGCCTCTAATGTTCTGATACAGAATTGTGAGATATATAACTCCTGTTTGAATAATAAAAACAGAGCCTTGGGAGATAACGGTCACTGGTCAGCAGCCATTCAGACTTATTTTAAATACAATCCTGCTCCGTATGTAAATGGTGAATTTATCTGGACAGGTATAAATATTACTAACAATAAAATTTACAATAACTGGGGTGAAGGGTTAAAAATAAGCCGGGCCGGCGAATATATAATCACATATAATAAAATTTATAATTGCTATAATGCATCAATGATATTTGATAATTCGCGAAACGGAACAGTGTTTAATAATATTATCTATACTACAGGTGATGATTACAACAGGATAAACCCTTCAGGATATAACAGACCAATGCAGGGGGTTCTTCTCTCTAATGAAAAAAATAGTTTTTTTGCGAATCCAATGACTGAGAATATTACAGTTTATAATAATCTCTTAATCAGAACAAGCGCTCCGTTTGCATGGTTCTATGATGTGAACAATCCGATACCATCTAATACATATTTCAACATTAAAATTATTTATAATACATCTTATAATACTATTGGTAATGAAACGTTTGCATTGGATGTAAATTTTACTCCAACGCGATATACTACAAATCAAAACGAGTTTAAAAATAATATTATATATAAACCCGTTTATAATTCTGTAAATCAAAATTATTTTACAGCGAGTAACGACTACCAGCAATATTGGAGCATTACAAATAACTGCTTTGTATCGGGTGATATTCCTTCGTTTATTTCGGGAGTTAATATTACCGGTAACCCTTCATTTGTAAATCCTTCTGCGTTGACCGCCGACGGATTTAAGATTGCAAATAACTCAATTTGCAGTGGGGCGGGGGTTTCAGTTACAAGCGTAGCATTAGATTACTTTTTGAATTTAAGGAATCCAAGCCCTTCGATTGGATTTTATGAGCTTACGAGATAGATAATTAAAAATTATCCTACAAAAATGAGCGGAAATTGCAAGATTTCCGCTTTTTTTATATTGAAGGTTTCGCTAATCCCCATTTTCTGAAAGTAAATTATTACAAAAACAATTTTGTTGGTTCCCCATGCAACTTTTCATGATTGATAAATCAATAGCTTAGCTTCAAAATCACACTCCGTTTTTTGAAAATTTAAGCTGAAAAAACAGTATTTTGATGTCGAATGTTTCGTTTGACCGAAACCTTCGATTATGCGGAATCATTTAATTTTATCCCGCTGTTAGCGGGATTGTTCTTTTTATCTTGATACAAAAAGAACCAAAAAAATCAAGACCAGATAAAAATTTGCTAAAAATCACTCCGAAAATCGCGCTCGAAGTAAACTCGCTTCGCTTGCACTCGCTCAGACAAACTTCTCGCCAGCGATTGTTCTCGCGATTTTTTTAACCGCAAATTTTTAATGGCCGTTTTAGTTAGACGCAGTTGAGTTACTCCTACTTCACCTTCATATAATTTATATACTCATAAATTGCATTCATCGCAGGGTCAACATTATTTTTATAATCCGAGAAACTAAGCGGTGTATAAATTTCCGGGAATACCCATTTTCTATTATCCTCTGAAGCTGCTTTTTGCCAGTATCGGCTTGAAGCGCTAACCTTCAATCCGCTGTAAGGCAGTTCGATAAAATTTATTTCTCCTATAAAGTTCGGTCTGGAGCCTGTCGGCTCTCCTATAAAAATTGTCTGTGTGTTATTCTCCAGATCGCTTGTTAAATTCATAGCAGCAGAAAAAGTATTTCTTCCTATAATAGTAAACACTTTCCCTTTTTGATTTAATTTTTCATGCCTGATAAAATTATTTACCAGATATTTATTAAGCTGGTTATTGCCGCCGCCATTAAGGCGCAAATCAATTATTATTCCCTCGACATTATTTGAGTCAATAAATCTGAATACTCTATTATAGAAGTCTTTCAGCTTTTCCTCTTTCTTATTTTGAATGGCATTCACCTGCATATAAACAAAATTTATATCGGGAAGAAACTCGAACCAGTAATTATCAGAAGCATTCTTTAAATAGAGCGGAAGGGGGTTCGACGATTTTTCATTGGCGAAAACGAATCCTTCAGGATTTGACGAATGAAATGACGACAAGAAATCCGTCTCAGCTTTCTTTATCTCTGCATTTACTTTTTTTCCGTTTTCATCTTCAAGCTCAAGCTTAAGAGCGTCTTTTGAATTATTTATCCCGAGACCATACAGACAAAAATTATACGTAAGGTAGCTTACGCTTTTCCAGTCGATACCGAAGATATTATCATGCGGTACTACCTCTGCAATTTTTTTTAAAGCATCTTCAGTTGTCATCTGTCCGATTTTAGTAACCTTCATCCCTGTGTACTGAGCGTATTCAGGAGTGATTCCTTTTATATACAAGCCGTCTTTGAACTTGTAAAATTTTATTAAGTACCCCTGAAATTTATAATCGGATTTATCAGAAGGAAATAATATGGTGTGCCCATCGCCGACGCTTGCAATTATTTTAGCAAGCTCCGTCATGATGTGTTCATCATCCAGACCGTCAATTTTATTCAGAAGCGACGAGTATTCGTTATCCCATTGTTCCTTTGTCAGCACGTCAAAAATTCTATAATGAGTATCTTCCATCCTTTCTTTCAGATAAGTAATGTCTGCCTTCCATCTTTCTATTTTCTGACTCCCGGAGTAATTTCCCGGGGTAATGTACTCTTTGAACTTTACATTAGTGAGCATGTTTTTAAAGTCGCTGTCTTTTCTAAGCGCATCTTCCATATTGCTGTACTTATATTTCTCCGCAGTCTTAATCCACTTGATAGTATTTTCCGCATCACCCATAAGCGAGTAGCAGCAGGCAATATTATAAGCGGCAACGTTGGCAAAGGATCCTACCTCAATTCCCTTCATGTAATTTTCGATGGACTTCTTGTACTCCTTCTTGTTGTAGTACGATTCGGCAAGGCTGAGATAGAACTGCCCATTGTATTTATCCCTTGCAATCAGGTCGGTGAAGGCAGTGATTGCATTATCCCACTGCTCTTTGCTTACGTATTCGTTGGCGGCATTTATTGAGGCAATGTCAGTCTGAGCTGAGAGTGTTGAGAACGAAAGGACTGCAAGAAGTAAAAAAAGAATAAGTTTATTCATAAACGAAGTTTTTGGTTGAACGGAATGTAGTGTATAGAGGGTATCTTTTTTGACGAGTGGGAATGGAGAAGGTTTCAAATGTGCAAATAGCGAGATAGTGAGATAGTGTTTTTACTCACAATTTCACCACTTCAATATCGCGCTATTTGGAAAACCTTTCCCTGTTTATTTTTGCAAAAATTTAGGACAAATTGTGGTATAAATTTATTTAAAATGTTTAAATTCAGAATATTAATTCCTTTTCTTGCGCTTCTGTTAATCGGGATTTCATCCTGCCAAAGCAGCCAAAACATTTCTAAAGAAGACTCTTCTTCCCCATGTAATGATAAACTTTATGTGGCTTTGCAAAGCAGGGATTCATCTACGTACACAAAATTTGAGAAAGACTATTTCCGCCAGAAGAGAGATGAATGTATTAACGGAATCAGTAAAAAAGCGCATGCCGAGAATCAGGCAGTCGGCGAAAAAGTCGTTTTGGGAGTTGCGATTGCCGGAGGAGTTTTACTAGGAGTTCTTTTAATATTGGTATTGTCAGGCGGACTTAAACAGTAGGGAAGAGTCTGCAAAACTGTTATGCATAATATTTTACTTTGACCACCCTCCCGCTGAAGCGGGACTTGATAACTTATAGCCTTCCCCCTCCTTAGAAAAAGGAGGGGGCTTGAAACGAATGCCTTCCCGTAACCACAGCTTGAAAGTTATCAACTATCAAATCCAGTGCCACCTCTCCCGACGAAAGTTCGAGCGGGGACGCTGCAATTTATTTACACTTGTAATATTTTTACACACGCATAAGAATTTTAATACAAATAAACAATATGTAGTAAGCCCCCTCCTTCTTCTTAAGGAGGGGGTAGGGGGTGGTTACCTATCTTCATCCCTTTCCCTGTTTATTTTTGTAAAAATTTAGGGCAAATTGTGTGTATGAAATTATTTATTCCTCTTTTCTTCCTATCAGTAATTTTCTTTTCATGCAGCAGTTCCCAGAATAATACAAATTACAAAATTACATCCCCGTGTAGTGATAGTCTTTTTTTAGCCTTAAAGAAAAAAGATACTGCTTCTTTTACTCCCACCGAAAAAAGTTATTATGATAAGATGAATCAGAAATGCAACGACCTGAAAACTGATGAGAGTGATTTAAAAATTTCTAAGACTATTGTACTCACAGTCGCGATAACAACGATAGTTCTTGAAGGCTTTATATATTTCTTGCCCTTGGCGCCAAATCTCATTAACCGGATAAATATATGAGATATTGTTATCACTGACTATTTCACCACCTTACCATCTCATTATTTGGAAAACCTTTCCCTATTTATTTTTGTGAAAATTTAGGGCAAATTACAATATGAAATTTTTATTTCCACTCCTCTTACTTTCCTCAATTATTTTGTCTTCAGTATTTTCTTCATGCACAATTTCTCAGAGTTCACTAAAAGAAAACCTCAGCTCTACCTGTAATGATAGCCTTTACTTAGCTTTGCAGAAAAAAGATTCAACATCTTTTACAAAAAGTGAAAGCGCATACTTTCATAAATTCAAAGAAAAGTGCATTAAGGAAACAAATCAGGCAGAGCTTAATGATGGCCGCGATACTTTAATCATTGTATTGGGAGTCGCAGCGGTAATTGTGGGTGGTTTAGCATGGTTGGGAGGTAGCGTTGGAGGACCATGAGGGATATATAATGAAATAGCTATATAGTTTTATTTTCTACCTACCACTTCACCATTTCACCCCCTTACATATCATTATTTGGAAAACCTTTCCCTATTTATTTTTGTAAAAATAGTCATTTGATTTTGAAAAACTGTTTGTAT
>JBBRQV010000073.1:0-14750 GCA_038225955.1 Ignavibacteria bacterium
CGTAATGGTTTGCAAGATAATAATAGGCATCGCTTGCAGCAACAGAAGAGGGATAATCAATAATTATATCAAAGTATGAATTGATGGCATCCTTATATTTCTTTTGGTCATATAAATTATTTGCTAACTCTAATTCTGCCAGCTGTTTATATTCGGGAACCTCTCTGTATTTTCTTCTGAGGTTATCAAGTTCATCGTTGGCTTTCACAAATTGTTTTTCCTGGTCAAGTGATTTTGAGTAATTCAGTCTTGCATAAAAAACTAAATCAAAGTCAGATGAATAATCCAAAACTTTTTGAAATTCTTTTGCAGCTTTTGTAGGCTCGTATAAGGAATAAATTCTTGCAAGAATAAACTGCTTCAACGCCCTATTCTCATTGTCCTTTGTGTACTCAATTGATTGTCTTAGGAAGTCAATTGCGTCTTTGTAATTTTTCTTACCGAATGCGCTAATGCCGAGCTCACCCGCTGCTTCAGAACGAACTTCTTTATCTTTCGCAGTTGAAACAAGATTCTTTAAAATTATTTCTGCTTCATCGGTTTTTCTGAGCTTCATTTTTGTAACACCGAGAAAGAGCATAGCCTCATCATATAAATTACTCGCCGAAAGGTTAGTAAGGAACTCGTTGAATTTTCTTTCAGCCTGCAGATAATCTCCAAGGTAGAAATAAGATTTTCCAATTAGAAGCACTGCATCATCTAAGTACTTACTATTTTTATGAAGCTGGATAACCTTCGATGCCCGTTCAATTACTTTGTTAAGTTTTTCTTTTACATCGTTACTGACGGCAGGAGTAATATTTAGCGAGTCTAATCTTCTGTTGAATGAAGCGACTGTTGAAGTTCTGTACAGGTTGAATGCGTCTTCAAAATCTGAAGATGCCATGAAGTAAGTATTAAAGTAAGTAGAGAAGTTTTCATTTCTGTTGCCCATGAACATAAACGAAACATAGTTCTGATAATCTTCATCAAGCGAAATATTGTAGTTCGGCTGAGGGTCTTCTTCATCCTTTTCAGCAGGTTTCTCTAAAGTGCGGACAGTAGTATAATTACAACCGCCGACAAATATCCCTGCGAATAAAAATAAAATTATTATCGATAGCTTAAAATATCTCAAAATGTAAAATTATTTATAGAAATGGTATAGAGTCCTCGATAAGATATATTATATAATATATTAAATGTAAGAATTTGCTAAAATGTTCCTTTAAAATATTTGTAAAATGCTTTTTATTCAAGGCATTAGAAAGTAATAAGGATATCTGTGTATGCAGAGAATTATATCTTACATTATGATTAATGTAGCTTTATTTTAAAATAACTAAATTCATTTAACCAAATTCATTGCTATGAGTCTAAGAGTCCACCGTTTGGAATTTATTACTCTTTTATTTTTATTATTAATGGGAAATAATTTGCTTCAGGCTCAATGGCTTAAGCAAAGCGTTTCTGATACCCTTAACTTCGGCACAAGAATTTATTCGCAAAAATTTGTAGATGCCAATACAGGATTTGCCGCCGGTTCTCAATATATCGGCACCGTTGGAATTCCTTGCGGAGTTATTTATAAAACTGTAAACGGTGGCACAAACTGGTACAGGCTTTCTATCCCTACTTATTCAGTTCTCTATAATATTGAAATAATAAACTCAGTTAATATTGTAATAGCATGTGACACTTCGAGAATAATAAAAACTACTAACGGCGGAAATACATGGACACTTCTACCAACTCCAAACGTTACGTCTGAAATATTTACGTGGAGTACAAATTTTATAGATGTATCGACCGGATGGATTTCAACAACTAATAGTTCAGCCGTTCAAAAAATATTAAAAACAACTAATGGCGGAGTAAACTGGATTGCAATTAATTCAGTGCAGGGATTTACTAAAATGAAATTTTTTGATAATCTGATTGGGACAGGAATTAGCAGTTCTGGTTTTTCGTGGACAACTAACGGCGGGGCAAACTGGTCTATATCAATTCAGGATTCTCTTATCAGGGATTTTACTTTTTTAAATACCGACAGAGGATGGGCATACAGCAAAAAATCTGTATCGAACCCAAATTTAAAAGGAAAGGGATGGAGAACTATAAACGGCGGTGTGAACTGGAGTGTAATATATTCTAATGATACGACTGAAACCGGTATATCCGGTATGACCTTTTTTGATGACCTTAACGGCTATGCGAATAATTTTAACTGGCAATCCGGAATATTAAAAACTACAGATGGAGGTTCCGTCTGGTTTAACCCTACTAATTTCAGATTGACTATATCACCCAATAATGTTCCGATTACATTTGCTAATGCGAGTACAGGATGGTTTACCAGAGCAGGAACTTACTATAATTTAAAAACCACTACAGGTCCGGGAAATCTTGTGAATCCATTTTTTGCATCATATTATAAATATCAAAACTCAAACAATATAAATAATTATATCGGCCCCTATGGAAATCTTACTGATTACAGGAACCCCGCTACTATTTCCCCGGGCTTAGAGTATCCTAAAGGAAGTAATAATTATTGTCTATACTCATCTTCAATTGTTATCGGAGCACAGGTAAACGGACAGATAAGAGTAAGTGATTCTTATATAGGTTCCGATTTTACCCCGGGAAAATTTGATGTTGCGGGAAATGAAACAGGCAGTTCGTTAGGAGAATATGGTTTGTATCAGATTAAAACAGGAGATGGTCCCGGTACTCCCGATTGGGATAACTGGCCTATTGCGCAGGGAGCCCCTTCCTCAAACGGTCAGCCTCAGTTAATAGGAAATCAAACTTCATTTATTTCATTAACAGATGGAGTTCGCGGAGGAAACGGTGAGGTTCCGCCGTTAAAAGCAGAATTGAAAATTACTTCTTACAGCTTTAACGACGAGCTTAGAAAAGATGCCATCTATTATAAAATAGAGCTTATAAATAAAAGTGATTCGACATGGAATAATACTTATTTATCATTCTTAGTTGATTCAGATATCGGTTCCGAAGCTAACGATGACAGAATGGGAAGTGATAGTGCTTTAGGGATAGCTTATTGCTATAATGGAACAGGCGGAGACCCGGGTTACGGAACAACTCCTCCTGCAGTCGGTTACAAATTTATTTCAGGTACTCCAGGACTAACTTTAAACTCATGCGTTCCTTTCTATAATAGCTCTCCTGCTCCTCCTCCTCCAGATCCTTGCTGGAGAGAGCCGAGCGGCAGAGACCAGTATTATAATTATCAGAAAGGATTAGATGCATGCGGAGCTCCGTATCTGTATAATGGTTTGCCCAAAAAATTTGTTTTCAACGGAGACCCACAAACAAACACAGGTTGGAATCAAAACACTTTTAACGCAGATGTAAGATTTATGTTTAGTCTCGGTCCCGTTAATTTAGCTGCAGGGCAATCTGCAACAGGTACAATAGCAGTTATTGTTGCCAGAGGTACAAGTAATTTAAACAGTGTAACTAAATTAAAACAGCTGGCAGCAACACTGCCTTTAAGTGTAGCACCCGTAAATTCTGTTGTCCCTGGAGAATTTAAATTGAATCAGAATTATCCAAATCCGTTTAATCCCGTTACGAAAATTTCTTACTCAGTGCCTAAAAATTCTTTTGTAGAAATGAATGTATTTGATATTACAGGAAGATTAGTGCAGACATTGGTTTCAGAAAATCTTCAGGCAGGAAATTATGAAGCAAACTTTAACGGTGAGAAATTATCATCGGGAGTTTACATTTGCAGATTGAGTTCAGAAGGATATACAAATTCAATTAAAATGCTTTTAGTAAAATAAAATCTTCTTAAATACGTCTAACTTTACTAATGCCGAAACTTATGTTTCGGCATTTTTTTTATTCATATCGGATAAAAAATTCCCTGCTCAAAAAACGGTTGCCTTGGCGCTTAAATTAAAGTAATTTTACATCACTAACTTTAATTTATAGCACTCGTAATATTTAATATGGATAACAAAACCGTTTCAATCATAGATTATAATCCTTCGCACCACGCAGCATTTAAAAAAATAAATGTAGACTGGATAGCAGATAAATTCGTTGTTGAAGATGTCGATATAGAAGTCCTCGATAATCCCGATAAATATATCTTAAATAACGGCGGACATATTTTTATGGCTGAATATGATAATGAACTCGTCGGCACATGCGCACTTACAAACGAAGGCAACGGAATTTACGAGCTGACTAAAATGGGAGTAGACAAAAACTACCGTGGATTGAAAATCGGGTTATTACTCGGCGAAGCAACAGTGAATAAAGCAAAAGAACTCGGCGCAAAGAAATTAATTCTGCATTCGAACCGAGAAGGCTCGGCAGCTGCAATAGAACTTTATAAAAAATTAGGATTCGTTGAAGTCCCTATGGGCAATGTCCAATGGAAGCGAGCAAATATACAGATGGAGATAGAGTTTTAGAGCTATAAAAAAATCCCTGTCAGATTACTCCAACAGGGATTTGTATTTTATAACTTATTGATTTATATATTATGCCTTTGGCGCTTCAGCCGGAGCTTCCGGTGTCGTTGAGGCAGTCGGGTCAATTATTACCGGAGGATGATTTGCTTCCGGAACGTCTTCACCGATTATATCTTCAATCTTGAAATCAATTTGTTCTGCTTCGTATGTTCTGGTCTTATCAGTAATATCTTTAGCAGCAAATTTCTTAGGAATGTTGAACTTAGTTACGTATGCATCAATTTCATCCTGCTCTTTATCTTTTAAGTAATCGATAACTGATAGAACGATTTTTTTATTGTTCTTATCAACATCTATTACTCTTGCCTTAACAGTTTCACCTGCTTTGAACAGCTCGGCAAAGTTTCTGATATTATTAGCAGCAAGCTGTGATGCAGGGATGAATGAATCAACTTCGTTAGGAAGCTCAACAATCAATCCTTTATCAATAGCTTTGATGATTTTTGCATCTGCATCTGTGCCAACTTTGTAAGTATCAGCAAGAGTTTCCCATGGATTTTCAAACAATTGTTTTCTTCCAAGTGAAATTCTTTGGTTAGCAACATCAACACCTAAGATAACAACTTCGATTTCATCGCCTACTTTGTAGTGTTCGTTGATATCGAATATTTTCTTTGTCCATGATAAGTCAGAGATGTGAACTAATCCGTCAACACCTTCTTCAAGCTCAACAAATACGCCGAAGCCTGTGATGTTACAGATTTTCCCTTTGTGCTTTGTGCCAACAGGGAATCTTTCAAGCAATGACTGCCAAGGATTAGGTGTTAATTGTTTAATACCTAATGAAAGTTTTCTGTTCTCTGAATCTATTGTTAAGATTTGCGCTTCAACAACCTGTCCCATGTTTACACATTGGGTTGGGTTTGTTACATGCTGTGTCCAGCTCATTTCACTGATGTGAATTAAGCCTTCGATACCTTTTTCAATTTCAATAAAGGCGCCGTAGTCAGTTAATGATACAACTTTACCTGATACTTTATCGCCGATTTTATGTTTATCTTTTACAGAGTCCCATGGATGAGCCATTAATTGTTTCAAGCCAAGGTAAACTCTTTGTTTTTCTTTATCGAACTCAAGAACATATACTTCGATATCCTGGTCAAGCTTAACAACATCTGTAGGATGCGTAATTCTTCCCCATGATAAATCTGTGATATGAATTAAACCGTCAAGACCGCCTAAGTCAACGAATACACCGAAGTCTGTAATAGCTTTTACAGTTGCTTTCAGCTTCATTCCTTTTTCGATTGTCTTCAATAGTTCTTCTCTTTGTCCGGCCATACCTTCTTCGATAATGACCTTATGAGAAATGATAATATTCTCGTTAAGATTGTTAACTTTGATAACTTTGAATTCCATTACTTTACCAATGTATTCATCGTAATCTCTGATAGGCTTTGTATCGATTTGCGAGCCCGGCAAGAATGCTGAAAGTCCGCTTAAATCTACTACGAAACCACCCTTAATTCTTCTTACACATCTACCCTTAACAATTGTACCGTTCTTCCATGAGTCAACAATTCTATCCCACATTTTAATGGAATCAGCTTTCTTTTTGGAAAGCACTAACTGGCCTTCTTTATCTTCAATTTTTTCTAAGAAAACTTCGATGTCATTGCCGACAATGATTTCGCTCGGATCGGAGAATTCGTTTACCGAAACTCTACCGTCTGATTTCGAACCGATGTCAATCAATACGTCATCGCCGCTTACAGATACAATTTTACCTGTAACAACTTCGTTTTCTTTTATTACACTGAAAGTTCTTTCATAAAGCTTGAGCATATCTTCATACTCATCTTCATTGTAAATATTACCTTTAATTCTTTTAACTTTCACAATCTTCGGTCTTGCTTCGAGTTCATCGGTAGCCGCACCATTTGATTTCTTTTCCTGTGTTAGTGTTTCACTCATTTAAATTGTTCCTTTTGTTTTTCCTTGTGAAGCTTTCGCAGAAATATTCTGCAAGATTTTGTTTTATCTTTTTTAAAAAACTCTTAAGGCTTTAAATTAATTAATCCCCATTTTTTAATGATGGGCTTTTTTTATTTAGTATTGGGTAGTGAGTATTGAGTAGTTAGTAAAAAACTTCCCACTCTGTCATTCCCGCGAAGGCGGGAATCCAATCATACACACTGCTTGCTCTAAAACTCTTTCCATGTTCTCTTTCCCAAACCCCTGCTTGGGAAAGCTATGGTGCGCGAAACTCTGTTTCGCAAAACTCTTATGTTTCTCACCAACTAGTTCCCCTCCTTTTCAAGGAGGGGTTAGGGGTGGTTAACTTTTATTCTACAATCTCCTAAGGAGGTCTAAAAATCTATTTATAAAAGCTGACAACTGCCAACTTACATCTGAAATCTATTTCGGAACTATCTTCCTATATATACACTCAACCTGCTCTTCGATTATCATATTCGTTGTATCGACTTCAACTGCATCATCTGCTTTTCTCAGAGGGGATTCCTCTCTTTTCGTATCGATGTCATCGCGTTTTCTAAGCTCCATTACAATTCTGTTCGTGGCGATTTCAAGACCTAAGTCTCTGAAGTCCTGCTGTCTTCTTGCAGCTCGTGTTTTCAAATCACAAATCAAATAATATTTATACTTTGCAAACGGAAAAACAACCGTACCAATATCCCTGCCATCCATTACAACATTATTAGTCTCAGCATATTCTCTTTGCTTTGCAACAAGCATTTCACGGACTTCCTTTATCGCGCTTATCGTGCTCACGTTAGATGTAACATCTACACCTCTCACCGGAGCGGAAATATTTTCTCCGTTAAGCAATACTCTTTCTTCTTCAAGAATTATATCAAGTTCCTTGGCGTGTTCAATTATCTGAGCAATTTCCGTAACAGGAATTTTATTTCTAAGGATGCTTAGTGTAACGGCTCTGTACATCGCGCCGCTATCTATGTATAAATAGTTTAATCTCTTGGCAAGAAGCTTAGCTGTTGAGCTTTTACCTGTTCCCGATGGACCGTCAATCGCAACAACGGTATTTCCGTTGTAATGAATTATAATTTGTTTCTCGGGTTCCGGCTCAGTTTCAGGAGCTTGTATTATTTCTTTTGCCTCAGCTACTAATTCTTCTTGTTTTTCGGTGGTAGAAACCGTTTCAGTTTTCGTTTCGGTTTCAGGAGTAGTAACTTCAGTTTCTATCTCGGTATTTATTTCAGTTTCAAGCGGAGCGGGAGCATCTTCCTTTTCAGGAGGCGCAGGCTCGTTCACATCATCCGGCAGTTCAGCTTTAACCTCGATGTTAACTTCTTTAATATCATTCGAGGGCTCATTTTTAGCCGGTTCTGTTACATTTGAATCGTTAGTATTATCACTCACAAATAAATTGTCCTTAAAAGCGTCTATTTTATCGGAAACCTTAAATTTAACAATTATTTATGAAATTTTCAAGGCAGGGGATGAGGTGTAATAATGTGGATTAAGTTAATGAATAACATGGAAAAGTAACAAATTACCTTATGATGTATTGAATTCTGTAAAGTTAAATTTATTTAAACTGATTTAAAGTTTCTATTATAAATTGACTGGGAATTACAACTCCAATTTTTAAAGGGGATGAGATTCCATTGCTCCTTTTCTCTACTGTAACTTGACTTGAAAATACTCCGACGATATAATTAAAACTTCCCAAATTTATGTTAGCTTCTTTATTTCTATGAATATTTGTGGACATATATACTGGACCACCACTATTGCCTGGAAATACTTCTACATCATAATAGAATTTCTTTATATATTTTGATGGAAATAAAGGATAAGAGGAAACTGCTCCAGTTCTAAGAATTGGAAAACCCTCATCATTTGCACTTACTCCTTCTGGGAAGCCCAAACACATTAATTCATCACCAGGGGAAATTTCTATTTCTTTAAATAAAGAATCTGTCATCAAGAAATCTGTTGTGAGCAATTCTATATAATAGTTATCTTTAGGTAGTGTAATTTTTAATGCTGCAATGTCAATGCTATCGGAAGGGTGAGTAATATATAAATTTTTACCATTTTTTCTTATTGGAATAATCCAAGGGGCAATTTCAAATTTCTCATCATTAATTTTTCTTCTAATATCTAATCTAGCTACATCACCATCAATATCATCTAGCACATGCCTTGCTGTTATTAATACAAATCTAGAAGTATTTGTATTTGGGATTGGAATTCCTATCACAAATGAAGTACCTGCGGTCGTAGAATTGGAATCGTTTTTACTTGGTCCCATAATTTTATATGTCGAATTAAATAAAGCTATGGTGAAATTTTGAGAGCGTGCTTCTACAGTCAAGAAAACTATAAAAATAGTTGCAATTATTTTAATTATTGATTTTGACATACATTTAAATATAGTAAAAATTGTTATTTTAAATTAGACAAAAATAATATTCATATGTTTTATGATATTTAATTTATATCTGTTTTGCAAATAAAATCAATTTTTGTTATACTACATTACTTGGTTTTATAATAAAAATGTAAAAAAAGTTATGCGTAGAAAAGTCTTATGTTTTTTGCTAATCAGAAAAAATTAGATATCCCCCTCATTCCTACAAATACGTAACCTTTCTCTACTATAAAATCTAATCTTATTATTTTTCCATAGGTCAATTGCGTGTGGGGTGAACACCCACCGCCTCGCTTTCAGCTCGGCACCTCCCTCTCCCTCTTCCCGCTAAAGACGGGACTTACGAAGGGGAGAATTTTTGTCCTAAATGATATATAATTACCCTTGATAAGGAGGAGAACATTAGATGCGACATTACTCACTACTCCTCAACTCCCACCCAATACAGGCATAGTAAAAGCCCTAAAATTTGGTTAATTTGTATAGCTAAAATTATATCTATACCTAATTTGAAAAAAGAACTGCTATACGAAGGCAAGGCTAAGCGCATCTGGAGCACAGATGAACACGAGCTCGTCGTTCAGGAATTTAAGGACGATGCAACTGCCTTCAACGGACTTAAAAAAGATCAAATAAAAAATAAAGGAGTGCTGAATACAGGCATCTCTTCCGGCATTTTTGAATATCTCATTTCGCATAAAGTGCCGACGCACTTCGTTAAGAAGCTATCAGATAACGAAATGCTTGTAAAGAAAGTTGACATCATTTTAGTTGAAGTCGTTATTCGTAACATCGCCGCAGGCAGCCTTGTGAAAAAATTTGGTTTCACCGAAGGCGAAGAACTGAAAAGACCATTGGTAGAGTATTACTTAAAATCCGATGAGCTCGGCGACCCGCTGTTTTCATTGGAGCATATTTTTCTGCTGGGGCTTGCAAGCCATCACGAGATGGAAAAAATTCATGAGCTGGCTTTAAAGATAAATGAGCTGATGATAAAATTCTGGTACGATAAAGGAATCAACCTTGTTGATTTCAAGCTTGAGTTTGGCCGCGATGCAAACCACGAAATCATTCTTGCAGATGAAATCTCCCCTGATACATGCAGACTTTGGGATATACACACAGGCGAAAAAATGGATAAGGATAGATTTAGATTCGACCTCGGCAAAGTAGAAGAAGCTTATGAAGAAATAAGTAAACGCGTTACAATTAATTCTTAACTAAAATTTTAAATTTGTTTAAACTTACATATTACGGCAGAGACGTTATAATAAAAGTTCTCGTTATCTGTACACTCATTATACTCGGTTCGTTATTCATAAATATTTTTGTAGTAAAGCTTATCATGTTAGTTGTTGCCATTTTTTTTATGGCATTCACATTCTATTTTTTCAGAGACCCTGAGAGAAGCATACCGAAAAATTACGATGACTCAATGATACTCGCCCCGGGCGATGGCAAAATCGTAATCGTTGAGGATATCATTAACAAAGAAGATAATCTATACGCTAAAGGTGAACCGCTAAAACAAGTCAGCATTTTCCTTTCACCGCTGAACGTACACGTAAACCGCAACCCTACAAACGGAACAGTAAAACATTATAAATATATCGAAGGCGAATACTTAGTTGCATTCGACCATAAATCATCCGATAGAAACGAAAGAACGGAAATTGGCATCGAAGATAGAAAAGGCCGCAAAGTTATGTTCAAGCAAATTGCAGGTTTCGTTGCGCGCAGAATTGTCTGCGATTTTGAAGTAGGCGATACCGTAAAAGCCGGAGAGAGATTCGGCATGATAAAGTTTGGTTCGCGTGTTGATATACTTTTGAAACCCGATGCAGATGTAAAAGTTAAGTTAGATGACAGAGTAGTTGGCGGTGAAACAGTAATTGCTGTCAATAAATAAAAAAAAGTTTTGATAAATATTCCAAGAAATTTCATACCGAGCTTATTCACGATACTGAATGTCTTCTGCGGATTTATGTCTATCATAAGTTCTGCGCAGGGGAATTACGATAAGGCAATTTTATTTATAGTATATGCTGCATTGTTCGATGCAGTTGATGGACTTGCTGCAAGGCTTACAAACTCCGCAAGTAAATTTGGAGTAGAGCTTGATTCACTTGCCGATGTAGTTTCGTTCGGCGCAGCGCCTTCATTCATTTTATATAATATTTATTTTAAAGAGCACGGCGACTTTGGCGTATTCTTAGCTTCGCTTATTTTATTATTTGCTGCTATAAGGCTTGCGCGTTTCAATGTGCAGCTTGTTGGTTTCGATAAGGATTACTTCAGCGGCGTTCCTGTACCTATGGCTGCGATGACGGTTTGCTCATACGTTTATTTCTATCACAATAAGTTGTTTGGCAATGCGCTAAGCGAGAAGTTTATCATAGGGCTTGCAATACTTCTGCCGATATTAATGGTAAGCAAATTCCGTTATGATTCCGTCCCGAAAATCTCTCCAAGAACAATAAGAAAATATCCGGTAAAATTTATTTTCCTTTTTGTAGGTGTAATTATTTGTATCGTTACAAAGGGTGAAGGATTATTTTTATTCTGTCTGTTCTATCTCAGCACAGGAATTTTCAGAGGTGTGTTTACTCAATTCAATAAAACAAAAAGACGCCGTTCCTTTTCAGAGGACGAAGTTGAAACTAAGAAGGTTAAAGTTCATTAACTGTTCTTAATTCACTATTCTTAATTCACGCTTCTCTTCTTGGCAATACCTCTTACGATTTCAAAAAACTTATCTATTTCAGTAGTGGTATTCTCTCTTCCGAAAGAAACTCTTACCGAGCATAACGCTGTCTGAGCGTCAAGACCAAGCTCCATTAATATTCTTGAAGGCTGAGGCGAGCCCGATGTACAAGCCGAACCGCTTGAGCATGCAGTGCCTTTTAAATCAAGATTGATGAGTAGTGTTTCAGAATCTACATCGTAGTAGTTCTGGTCGAATGAAATATTTATTATATTATCCAGAGTGGTTGGTGTATCACCGTTGATGATGACGCCTTCCGGAAAAAATTCTTTAAGTCTTGCTTTGAAGTATGTTTTTAATTCTTTGTAATGCACAAGGTCTTCATCCATTCTTATCATTAAAATCTCAAGAGCTTTTTTCAAGCCCACAATACCTGCAATGTTTTCCGTTCCGCCGCGCATATTACGCTCTTGCTTTCCACCATGAATAAGTTTATCAATAGGAGTTCCATCTTTTATATACATTACGCCGATGCCTTTAGGTCCATAAATTTTATGTCCGCTCATGCACGCAATGTTCACGTTAAAATCTTTTGTATTGAAAGGCGTTTTCCCTATGGATTGCACCGTATCTGCATGGAATACAACTTCATTTCTCTTTGTATTATCTGCAATTGTTTTTATATCGTTCACAACTCCAAGCTCGTTGTTAGCGTGCATCATTGTTATCAGATGTGTCTTCGGAGTAATAGCAGCAAGCACCTTATGGGGGTCAATTGAGCCGTCGCGTTCAGGTCTTATGAATGTTACTTCAGTTCCAAATCTTTCATTTAAATACTTCACACTTTCATTCAAAGCAGAGTGCTCGATAGAAGTAGTGATGATATGATTTTTACCCGAATTTAAAAAATGGAAAGTCGTTCCTTTTATTGCAAAGTTATCCGATTCCGTTCCGCCGGAAGTAAATAAAATTTCCTTAGGTTTGCATTTGAGGAATTCGGCGACGAGGTCACGCGTATCTTCAAGAATAACTTTTACTCCCTTTCCGAAGTGATGCACGGAAGAGGCATTGCCGAACTGAAACTGAATGTAAGGAAGCATTGCTTCAAATACTTCAGGAGCAACGGGAGTAGTTGCTGCATTATCAAAATATATTCTATCCATTTTTCTAAGTAATATTAAAAATACAAAAAACGATTATTAAAATATAGCCGTTGTGTTTGCAAAAAAGTCGGGTTTTGGTCGGGTTTTAGAAAAATATTTTTTTCAATTGCCACTGCCCCGCTTCCCGCTAAAGACGGGACAAGAAAGCGGAATTTGATAGTTGATAACTTATAAGCCGTGGCAATTATATTTTCCATTATTGACCTTAAAGGATTAAAAACCTGTCAGGTCTGTTTTACCAATTGAGAAAGTCGGAAAAAGGTCGGATTTATTTTTTAATGGTGAAAAAACTTCAAATAGCCAACCACCAATACAACCACTATAAATATATATGTAAAATAACCCATAAGAACTACGCCTATCGATTTAAAAATACCGGCGGCAATGCCCGAACGCGAAAACTGAACCATTGCATAAATTATATATCCGAAAGTGATGATAAATTTAAAATTCCATATTTTGAAATTTAAAAAAGCTATTAATAGAATAAAAGTCGAGAGAAGCAGACTAAGCCCTAAAGCATAAAAATTGAAAACCAACGCTTCTGCAAAGTTTACTTTTATCTTTCTGAAAAAGAGCAAAAAATATCCTGAAAATATTGGGGGCAAAAGAAAATATAAGTAGTTCAATTTGCTTG
Source organism: Ignavibacteria bacterium (assembly GCA_038225955.1). Taxonomy (GTDB): domain Bacteria; phylum Bacteroidota; class Ignavibacteria; order Tepidaquicellales; family Tepidaquicellaceae; genus JAFDZO01. The sequence goes on from JBBRQV010000073.1 coordinate 13,358, forward strand.
AAATTATATGCTGAAATGCTACTACGTCAAATCCCAGCTGATTGGCTTTTTCCAATCTGTCATTTCCAAGCATTGTCTCGTTGATATATTTCAAATATTCTTCGTCAAAGTAATGAAACAAAATTACAAATAGCGTTAGCATCAGAACAAAAAATGAAACGGGACTTGAATACGATTTTCTTTTTCCTCCTATGTAGTTATGCACAAAATTTCCGGGAGAAATAATTAAATCCTTAATTGTATTTATCAGTGTAGATTCCCAATGAAATGAGCTGTGAAGGAAATCGTGAAATAACGATTTCACACTCATTCGTTTTGAAATTTTCTTCTGCCCGCATTCAGGGCAATAATTACTCGTTAGTTCAGTTCCGCAGTTTAAACAGTTTTCCATGTACAAATCTAATCATTTAAAATAATTAAATGAATGAATGAAAAATGATTGATTTCTAATTTTCTTAATATATGAGTTATTTCTTACCCGTATAAACTCCCTTTTTTAATTTTTTGTCTGTTTAAAATTAGTTTGGTCGGATTTTGGTCGGGTTTTGAATACCCACCCAGATCCCGCATTAAGTACGGGACAGGCTCCGCTTCGGTACTTCCCTCAAGGGGGAGAATAGTTCACTTTGGCCATTGTTATTTATTCCTCTCTTGAGGGGAGTGGCTCGGCGCAGCCGAGACGGTGGGTGTTGTACTTTCCCCTTTCTCACTATTTAAAATTTTGGGAGCGTTTATTATTCTTTTTGTTCTTTTATTTTTTGGCAAGGGAGTTATAACACAGTTATCTTTTGCCTCCTGAAGCAAATCCTCTTCTTCCATTACCTGAATTTTTTCATCAGCTTCTTCAACAGCTATTTCGTATTTTTCCTTTGCCTTCAGCGCTTCTGCTTTTTCTTCCTCTGTGCAGGTTTTCATTAGCTCATCGTCTTCCCAGTCAAATACAGATTCATCCGGGTCTTCAAAGTCTGGGTCATAGCTGCGCAGCTTTGCAGCATCGTTTACTATAATGGGATAATCTTTATTAACTTTTGCTTTCTCCATCATGTTGCAAAATCTTTTATCATCTATTTCATTATTAAGAAGCTTAGTTATCATTTCTATTTCTTTCAGCAGAGTTAAGTTATCTGTTCGTTCTTCTTTATCGCCGAACTTTTCATAACATGCCCCAAGCTCTGCCGAAAGCATTGTAACCCTTGCATATTTATCACAGAAATGTTTTTCAAAAATTCTTTCGAACTCATCACGCTCTGCAATTTTTATATCGGTGTAGAGTTCTTTATTCCATTGGATTAAAGTTGTGCGGTTAATTCCCATTACTTCGGAAATCTTTTTTATTGAAAATCCTCTTCCGCGGAAGTGAACGAACGATGTTTTAATTGATAAGTCGTACATA
>JBBRQV010000074.1:0-14513 GCA_038225955.1 Ignavibacteria bacterium
CGATGAAACAAACACTTACTTCAGAGTCAGGTAGTTTGCCTTCCCAGAAATTAAATGTATAAGTTTCAAATCCGATTTTTACTGGAATATCTTTGAACTCTTCATTTATATAAAGACCGTTCTCTATAGTTTTAATTGTATCATATAGAGGAAGAAAGACTTTCATATCGCAGCCAAGCTTTTGCAAAGCCTTCGGAAGCGAACCTGAAACGTCTGCGAGTCCCCCGGTTTTTACATAGGGAAAACATTCAGTAGTAAGAAAAGCTACGTTCATTCAGAGGAAATTTTAATAAGGTAATTTGAGAGAATTACTATTTAATTTCTGAAATGCAAAATTATTTACAGTTTTGATTCAATAAAATACGGAAGCATTTTTCTCCACGTAGGCCAGTCATGCGGCATATCATATCCCCATAAGTCCAGTGTGTGTGGAATCTGTTTTGAATCTAATATTGAAGAAAGTTTTTTTGAAGCATCCGGGTCTTCATAATTTCCCTGCCCTGTTGTGATAATAATTTTTTTATCATCTTTCAGTTGATCGAGAATATTATCATCGGTAAGATTAGAAAGATAATCTACCGGAGAATTAAAATAACAGTTATCATCGAAGTAACCTTTGCTGTACGAACGTAAAGAATAAGCACCACTCATTGCAATTGTACCTGCTATTAAATCAGGACGTTTGAAGAAAATATTTGCGGCATGTAATGCTCCAAGCGAAGCGCCCGTTGTATAAATTTTTACTTCACCCTTGCAATCGTCTTTTATAAAAGGAATTACTTCGTTATATACATATTCATTAAATTGCTGATGTCTTGTAGCTTTGTGCTGAGGAGCCATTTCATCGTTAAGCCAGCTTTCGTTATTGATGCTGTTGATAGAATAAACCTTTATTTTCCCTGCTTCTATGAGAGGTGTAATCGCTTCTATTAAATGAAAACGCTCATACTCTAAAAAATCTGCTCCCGCAGTGGGAAACATTAAAAGCGCATCGCCAAAATCGCCATATACAACTAAGTCCATTTCTTTATTTAAGTTCGGGCTGAACCACTTGTGGATTTCTCTTCTCATTAGTTTAGGAATTTGTTAAAAGGTTAGGAATTGATTTCAATATATAAAATTATGAGGTATATTTTAATTCAAAAAATACAGGACTATACGGATTTTATTCTTCATTTGTGGTTTCATCAGTTTCCTCATCAGTAATATCAAAGCCGTCGCCTATAAGCTTAATTGCATCTGCTGAAGGAAGTTCATGAACATCTCTTAGTTTTCTTACAATCGAACGGGATTTAGTCCCTACTTTATCTAAATCACTAGTTGCAGATTCAAGTTTCTTTTTTGTTTTATCAATCAAAGCTCCAAAATTTGCAAAATCGGTTTTAACAGCTGCAAGTAAAGTTTCAATTTCGTTTGATCGCTTGCCGATAGTGAGTGTTTTGAACCCCATCTGTAAACTGTTCAGTAATGCAGATATTGTAGTTGGTCCTGTGATAACTATTTTCAATTCGCGCTGGACCTGTTCAAATAATCCGGGTATTCTTAAAACTTCTGCATACAAACTTTCAAATGGCAAGAACATAATTCCAAAGTCAGTTGTATTCGGCGGGTCAATGTACTTATCATAAATATATTTCGCGTTCTTTTTTACGTTTGCCATTAAATCTTTTTTTGCTAAGTCTATATTTGCTAAGTCACCTGAATCGTATGCTGTATTCAATGCCTGATAAACTTCTGTTGGGAATTTCGCATCAATCGGAAGCCATAAAATTCCGTCATTCTCTTTGCCGGGCATTTTGATAGCAAACTCAACGCTATCGTTGCTTCCTGTTTTTGTTTTAACGTTCTTCCCGTATTGGTCAAGGGTTAATAGCTGCTCAAGAATATTTTCTAACTGATACTCGCCAAATACACCGCGGGTCTTTACGTTTGAAAGAACTTTCTTCAAGTCCCCTACTCCTGTTGCAAGAGTTTTCATTTCACCGAGTCCTGTATGTACTTGTTCTAATCTCTCGCTTACCATTTTGAAAGATTCACCTAGGCGTTTCTCCAATGTAGATTGGAGTTTTTCATCGACGGTCACTCTCATTTTTTCAAGCTGGACTGCATTATCTTCCTGCATGGATTTCAGTTTTCCTTCGACTGTCTCACGCATTTTTTCCAGTCGTTTTTCAGTTGTATCGGATAACTCTTTTTGTGTAGATGTAAGCTGTTCAAATTTTTCACGTACATTCTTACTGAACATATCGAATGAATTTGCCTGCGAGTTTGTATTTTCCCTCGTACTTGTTATTGTGGTATCTGAGAAATTTTTGAATGATGTGTTTAGTTCGTTCCTGGTTTCAATGGAAGATTTACCCAACTCTTCTCTTGTTTCCTTGGATGATTTATTGAACTCTTCCCTGTTCCTACTAATTTCTTCCTTCACCGAACCTTCTATACGGCTGATGTTTGCATTCATATAGTTCAAGGTGCTTTTCATTTCCGAATCGTCATCGGTATTTACCTTTGAGGATTTCATTATGTTTACAATTTGCAATACGATTACAATTGCTATCAGTATTATTATAACTATTTCCATTATTGAATTTTGGGTGTGGAGTAATAAAATTAATTTAGACTTTAGTTTAAAGTCCAATAAATAAAATAATGCAAAAAGCCCTGAAAGCTATAAACCTTCAGGGCTTCTTAAAATCTTACGTATATAAAAATTATTTTGTAGTTGAGTATCTTACTTTTGCAAGACCGACCATTGAAAGAGTTTTAATATAAACCCAACCCATATCGAACTCAAACCATTTTCTTGAAAATTTAGGTGATGCAGGATTTGCATGGTGATTATTGTGAAGCTCTTCCCCTGCTATTAAAATTCCTACCGGAATTATATTAGTCGAATGATCATCAACGTCTGTGTTTCTGTATCCAAGTGCATGTCCAACGCCGTTAACAACGTGTCCGATGCCAATCATCCATAATACTTGTCCGACCCATACTGCAGGTCCCCATATAAATCCAAATAATAAAATATTGATTGCCATAAGAAGATAAATCCCCCATGAACGATACTTCATATAAACATTTCTCTCGAGCCAGTCATCCGGACAGCCTTTACCGAATTTCTCAACCATTTCTTTATCAGCAACTGCTTTTCTGTAATGGAATACTCCACCGAATAAAACGGAGAAAAATCCTTTTTGTACAGGCGAGTGTGGATCCTCGGGTTCATCAGGATATGCATGATGTTTTCTATGACATGCGACCCATTCTTTTGTGCTCATGCCCGTAGCAAGCCAAAGCCAGGTTCTCATTAAAAAACTTATCGGAGCAGCAAATACAACTCCTTTATGTGTAATCGATCGGTGTAAATAAAGTGACGAAGATATACTAGTAAAGTGTCCTGTTATTAGTACAAACGCTAATGGAATCCAGAATGATTCCGGTAAAAAATGAAATATCATTAATAGGTTTTTTATTATCTGTTGAATTTAACATTACCTGAACAAGGTAACACTAAATCTAAAAGATATTATGTTTAAAAATTGTAATAGTTAAGATACGAAATTTTTTCGGATGGAAAAATGCAATTTAATGTGTGCTATAATTCCGCCTCAATACTTAACAAAATAATAGTCGTAAACGTTCTTTATATAATCATAAAAATATTTCTCACGGAAATAGGTAGTTTTAAATTCCTCATTCATTTCCTTTATTACGCCATAAAATGCCTCTACATTACCATTATTGAATGATACAAGCAGAAGCTCTTCTTTCTCATCGTATAAAGTATCGGAGATAGTGATAGGAATTCCGTTATCAGGATTTTTGTAATACATAATCCGGGGTTGAGATTATAAACTTAGGTTGAATTTAGCTTTGTGATTGGTAAAATTAAGGAGAATTTATGAATGTGTCAATTCATGGAATCGTAAAATTAATGTAAACCCTTTCCATTCCGGATTATTACCCCATTCCAGGGCTCAAACGCCATTTCGGCGTTGCTGCTTTTTTCCAAAAACTTCATCTCATTCCGAGACTTATATTCGCCAAAGGCGAATAATTGCCCGGAAGGAAAAAAGGTATACTTAAATTATGTAACAAGCTTTACTGCGTTATTAATTAAATATTACTTTGCTGATATTATTTTAAGAGAATCATTTTTTTAACGGCATTGTATTTATTTCCGTTATTGCCAACAGCGTTAATAGAATAAAAATAAATTCCGCTCGAAAACCCGCTTGCGTTAAACGAATTAGAGTAATACCCTGCTGTTTTATATTCATTAACAACATTTGCTACCTCTTTGCCTGAAATATCAAATATCTTTAATGATACTTTGGCGTTTTCAGGTAAATTAAAATCTATTTTAGTAGAAGGATTAAACGGATTCGGATAATTCTGGGCTAACATAAATTTATCAGGAATACCTACCGGTAAAAAAATTGAGGCAGATGAAGTCTGACCATCGGGATTAGTAACTGTTATAATTTTTCTCGTGTTTTGCGCTGCACTCGTAGTATTTACGTTCAGATTTATCGTAGTTGGATTTACGTATGTAACAGAGTTTACTACTATGCCTCCATCAATTGATACTGAAAGTCTCTTTACAAATCCTGAACCCGGGTCAAAAAATCCCGAACCACTCCCTGATGTTCCCGTTAATGTTACAGAAATGTCTGAGCCAATCGGAATGCTTGCAGGAGTTGTACTCATCGGAGTTGCAGGCGGCGGTGCTTTCAGCTGCGCTACATAGCATCCATAGTTATTGTTTCCATTGCACCACTGGTGAATTCCCCAGAAAGTCATGTCATCGTTCGGGTCAACTCTTATACATGAATAATCCCCCCATCTTCTGCTGCCGGCAATGCCAGGATCAACCGGAGGGTTATATGCAAATGATGTATTATTTGTAATTGTCAGCGGTGCCTGCATAATGCCTAAAGGATCGAAAGTGAGTCTTCCCACACTTCCCATATTTATTCTGGTGTTTGCGCCTGCAATACAATAGACCATTGCAGAGTGCCCCTGTCCCGATGAAGCTATGGTCGGTAACCAATAGTTATCGGCGTTTGAAGAATTATCAAATACAGTTCCTGCTTGTGTTAAAGTCGGAGTGGTGCTAATATTACCCACCTCATACCATCTACTTCCGTTTCTTGTTGGCGCAGTAGTTGTACCAGAACTGTTTACGCCAATATTATGAACAGTCCATATTGAACCGTTCCTCATTTGCGCCATAAATAATTTATCATCTAAAGCATCTAATCTTCCGTTGTCACCGCCTGTATTCCCTTCGTGCGGAACTTTAAGCGGCTTTGAAGTTGTAGGAACAGTTAATGATATATTGGGAGAAATTGTCGGCGTTCCTCCGGCATCTGAAATTCTTCTTATCATCAGCGTTCCTAAAGATGAATAATCGACACCGATAAAATAACCTTGGCTTGCATTGGGGTCAGGATTATCTACACCTTGCGGGGTAAAAGGTCCGGCGCCGCTCACTACTAAATTGTCAAAATCCGTTACTACCATGGGACCCATTCCCTGAAGAGAAGACTTTCTTATTACAAGCCCGTTCGAATTTGTGAACTCACCTGTAGATAGAGAATAAAGATTGCCCCCTATATAAAGAGCATTTGCATCAAGTCCTAAAGTAGGATAATCTAAAAATGTTTTTGATAGCTGATAAAAAAAGAATCTGAATACTGTACTTGCCGTAATAATGCTATCCGGACTTACAGCCATCAGAACTCTGTTTGCACGATCCTTCGGAACATCTATCATTATTAAGTACCATTTTTTTGTTAGTCTATCATATCTTATTCTCGGGTCGGTTGTATATGTGCCCGGGAAATTAGTCATTATACTTGCGAAAAAATTATCGGTAGTAGTATTAATTGCGCCGTCAACAAGTCCTGTAGATTTTGAGAACGAGACAATTCTTCCGTTCACATCAACAATATATTGTGCCGGTCCCACTTCGCCCATTACATCCGGCGGATAATAGCCGGTAGGATTCGTTCCTTCTAAGCTAACGCCATTAAAATTAATTCCCAGTGTTTGCGGAGCATGTGTTTGAACACATTCAATATTTTGCGAATTATTATTTGGTGCAGGGTATTGAGAAACTTCTTTTGAGTTCGGATTCTGAGGAAGATTTTCTCTATCAGGTACTTCTTCTTTCTCTTCCTGATTGGGAATTCTAAGTGATTTTAACGGTCCGTATTTTTTTTCACGTCCCATTATTTCTGAAAGAGGAACTTCAAAAGCCATAGTTCCGTCATGTGAAACTCTTACATCTTTCATGTATTCTGTATCAGAATATACAAGTGAATCAGAGGCAATTGATAATCTATTTTTATGTATTTCAATATCACGACCAATTAGTTTATACACAAGCCCGGCTGACAATAAAAAAATGAATATTGTTAAAAGTATTCCGGAGCTTTTCATAAATAGATTCAGATGAACGCCGATTGAGATTTGGTAAGATTATTAATAAACTTTTTAAGATACTTAATTATTGAGTGATTCTAAATGAATTATATAGAGAGTATTATCGGGGAGGATAAATCAAAAAAAAGCAGTCCTAAGAAACTCAGGACTGCTCGGTATACAAAAATATTTAGTAATTATTTTACAAGCATCATTTTTTTAACAGCATTGAACGAATGTCCGTTATCACTTACAGCATTGATTGAGTAAAAATAAATTCCGCTCGATAGTCTGCTTGCGTTAAACGAATTAGAGTAATACCCTGCTGTTTTATATTCGTTAACAACATTCGCTACTTCTTTACCTGAAATATCAAATATCTTAATTGATACTTTTGCGTTTTCAGGTAAATCAAAATCTATCTTAGTAGATGGATTGAACGGATTAGGATAGTTCTGCGCTAATACAAACTTTGCAGGGATACCAACCTGAACTTCATTTGATAATTGATAATATTTAAAATTGCCATTGTAATCAATCTGCTTCAATCTGTAATTATATTTACCTGATGTTAATTTTCTATCAGAGTATTCATAATTTTTTGTTGTGTTTGTTGTTCCGTTTCCTTTTATGAATGCAATTTTATTCCAGCTTCTTTCAGTTACAAGTTTTCTTTCAACATCAAAACCTGAATTATTTTCTTCAGATACAGTTGACCATTTTAGCTCAGCGTCATTTTTATTTACTATTGACGTAAACGATGCAAGCTCAACAGGAAGTACAACAAAAATTGTTGCAGCAGAAGTCTGTCCGTCAGGATTTGTAACTGTTACTGTACGAGTAGTATTTTGTGTTGCTCCCGTAGTAGTAACATTTAGTGTAATAGTAGTTGCATTAACATAGGTTGCAGAGTTTACCACTACACCGCCATCTATTGCCACTGATAAATGATTTGCAAAAGTTGAACCCGGATCAAAAAATCCTGAACCGCTTGAAGATGTTCCTGTAAGCGTAACAGTTATATTTGAACCAATTGGAATACTTGAAGGACTCGTGCTCGCCGGAGTTGCAGGAGGCGGAGCTTTTAACTGCGCCACGAAACATCCGTAATTTGTATTACTCGGGTTAGATTCATTAATTGCCCAGAAAGTCATATCGTCATTCGGGTCTACTCTAACACATGAATAATCACCCCATCTTCTTCCGCTCGAACCACCCGGGTCACCGCTTGGATTGTATGAGAATGTAGAGTTAGTAGAAATTATCAAAGGAGTCTGCATCGTTCCGGCTGCGTCTGAAGAAAATCTTCCTACGCTTCCCATATTAATTCTTGAATTTGCACCAGCGAAACAAAAAGAAATAGCAGTATGGTTTTGACCTGAAGTTGAAATTGTAGGAATCCAATAATTGTTTGCACTTGCAGTAGCATCAAAAACAGTTCCCGATTGCGTTAATGTAGGAGTAGTTGTTAAATTTCCTAACTGATACCATCTTGCGCCATTTCTTGTAGGAGTTGTAGTTGTGCCTGAACTATTAACGCCTATATTGTGCGTTGTCCAAATACTTCCATTTCTCATTTGCGCCATAAAAAGTCTGTCATCCAATGCATCAAGTCTTCCGTTATTACCACCCGTATTTCCCTGGTGATTTACTAATATCGGCGCTCCTGTTGTAGGCACTGTAATAGATAAATTTCCCGATACCGTCGGACTTGTTCCCGGATTTGATACTCTTCTTACTTGCAATAAACCGAATGAAGCATTATCTGTTCCAACAAAATATCCTTCAGTTGCTGTCGGGTCAGGATTATCTACACCTTGTGGGGTATAAGGACCTACATTAGAAACCAATAAATTTCCAAGGTTTGTAGTCACCATTGGTCCGGCTCCCTGAATGGAAGATTTTTTTATAACAATACCTATAGTATTAGAAAAAGCTCCTGCAAAAGTAAAAAGGTTACCCCCAATGTATAGAGCGTTTATATCAATACCTATAGTCGGATAATCCCAGAATGTTGAAGTGTGCTGGTAGAAAAAGAATTTGAATACCGTTGAAACTTTAATTGTACTATCGGGGCTAACGCCGACTAATACTCTGTTTGCAATAGCGCCTGTACCCGCAGGTACGTCTATAATAATGAAGTACCATTTTTTTGAAAGTCTATCGTATCTTACTCTCGGGTCAGATGTGAACGTTCCTGAATTAGAAGACATCACACTTGCAAAGAAGTTATCCGGGGTTGTATTAATTACACCGTCGGCAACGCCAGTTGTTTTATTGTAAGAAATAAACTGACCGTTCACTCCAACAATATATTGAGTTGGACCTACATCACCCATTACGTCAGGTGGAAAAGGACCACTGGAACCGCCGCCTGTTGAACCATTAAAAGTTACACCGGGAGTTTGCGGGGCGTCAGTTTGGTTTGTTTGTCCGTTTTGATTTTTTGAATCTGAAGGAGGATATTGAGAAACTAATGGAGAGTTTGGATTTTGCAGAAGATTGCTTCTATCCGGTCCTTCTCTTTCTTTTTCCTTTTTTGAAATTCTTAAAGATTTTAAAGGTCCGTATTTTTGTTCTCTTCCCATAATTTCAGAGAGTGGGACTTCAAAAGCCATATTACCATCAGTGGAGACTCTGACATCTTTAAAATATTCTGTGTTTTGAGATACAAGAGAATCAGAAGAAATATACAATCTATTTTTACTTACTTCATTATCCGAGGCTGCAATTTTATAGATAAAGAAAGCACCTATTAATAGAATAGGGATTACAATGAACAGCTTGAAGTTTTTCATTTACAAAGGGGTTTTCCCAATCAATCGATGAGGATTAACAGTACATAGGTTGACTGAGGTTTAGTGAATCAATCTGAATATAAGTTATTTTACAGAAAATTTAAATGAAATAAGAGGTGGGGGTGTATTCGGATAAAAAGTATTCAGCTCCGGAGTTTTGCGCCGGAGCTGAATATAATATGTGAGAATTATTATTTAACCAATATCATTCTTCTTGTATCTGTGAATGAAGCTGATTCAATTTTGTAGAAATAAATTCCGCTTGCAAAATTAGATGCAGTCCATTCTACTTCATAAGAACCTGCTGCAAAATTGTTATTAAACAATTCGGCTACAAGCTTTCCTGTGCTGCTGTAAATTTTTAACGTAGCAAACTCTGACTTCGGCATATTGAATCTTATTTTTGTCGTCGGGTTGAAAGGATTTGGGTAGTTATTGAACAATTTGAATTCTTTCGGAACATCAGCGCTGATAAGATTTACACCTACAGCTAAAGTAAAGAAGCTAAATGGTGTTGACCATGCTCCGATTCCGCTTCCGTTTATTGCTCTTACTCTCCAATTATAATTAGTTCCTAGACCTAATCTTCCCGCAGGAACATTGTATATATTCGAGCTGCCTATTACTGTTGCAGAGTCTGCAATAGTAGAGAAATTAACTTGGTCTGATACCTGTACCTGGAATGAAGTTACACCTGTCAATGTATTCCAAATCAAACTTGGAGTTAAAGATACACCACCCTGACCGTTTGGAGGTGAAATTAATGTTGGAACAGGTGGGGGATTTAATACAGTTGAAAAATTGAATGTTGTTGAATTTGCACTTGTTCCGATTGCATTAGATGCATTAACTCTCCAGAAATATGCAGAAGCAGGCTGAAGAAGTCCAGAACCGATAGTATAAGAATTTGTAGCTACGATTGCTGAATCAATTATAACAGCAAAATTAGATACTGTTGAAACCTGTATTCTATATGTAGCAGCTCCGTTTACAACTGTCCAGCCAAATGTTGGTGTTACAGAAATATTAGAAGAATTATTTGCCGGTATTTGTAAAGTTGGAGCCGTCGGAGCAGAAAGTCCGCCTGTAGTTGTTTTTAAAATTGTGCCTTGGTCTCCGACAATCCATCCTGTTGTTGTATTTACCATGCATATACAGTTCAGATTCCCAAAAGCAGGAGACGTTTGTATTCCCCAGGTAGTGCCGCCGTTTGCTGTAAAATTTATTCTTCCATTAGCGCCTGTTGCCCATCCGTTGCTTGAATCTTTAAATGTTACACTTGCCATATTAACATTTCCGCCTAAAGTTGTATTCGTAAAGCTTGTACCGCCATTTGTTGTTTTTAACATTGTCGATGCAGCACCGCATTGCCAGCCTTTAACATCTGAAAAATAACTTGCTGAATTAATATTTGCAGTTGAACCTGAATTTAATACTGTCCAGTTTGTTCCGCCATTTACTGTTTTTTGAATTCTTCCTGTTGCGCCTGTTACATAACCAATAAGGTCAGAAACAAAATACGAAGATGTTAGATTAACAGTAGTACCGCTTACAAGAGCAGTCCAGTTAGTTCCGCCGTTTGTGGTTTTCAATATCGTTCCTGTTGCGCCTACAGCATAACCTATGTTTGCGCTTGAGAAGAATACTGAATTTAAATTTGTACCTGTTGTTTGGCTTGTCCATGTTTCTCCTGCATTTGTAGAGGACAACACAATACCGAACTGACCAACTGCGATTGCATTAGTCGCAGAAACAAAAACAACTGAGGTTAACGCATTGGCAGTCAAACTGCTTTTAGCTACCCATGTTGTACCGCCATTTATTGTTTTAATAATAGTACCCGCTGTACCTACTGCAAGTCCTGTAGTTGCGGAAATAAAATTTACGCTTGCAAGTGAGACTGTTCCAACACCTGATGTTTGTGCAACCCATCCTTGCGAATATGCAAAATTTGAAAACATAAGTGTAAGTACAGCCAGAATTAATAATAGTTTTTTCATAAAGTGGAAATTAGATTTTTTGAACAGAACCCTATAATTTCTGTTTTAATAATAAATTTTTAGATAGTTTTGTTACTATGTAAAACCTAATTATAATCCAAATAAAAATCAATAGTGATAATTAATTTGCAGAACTATTATATTTTATGCGTTTATAGAAAAAAGAAACTGTCCGCTGCATTTTTGGCGAAAACGCAAAAAAGCGGACAGTGTTAAGAGGTGGTAAGTGAAGATTGGCAGAGGAATTATTCCTTGTTTTTAGCGGGAACATGGAATAACACTTTTAATGAATTTTTATTTCAAAACTTTTCCGCCCTAACTTCGAGCGGAGGAAGTCTGCAGCTTCAATCAAATCGGATTTGGCTCCTTTTCTCCGGGATGATTCGCAGCGTTAATGTATTGGCAAAATTTGAATTTGTATAATTATTTTCAGTTGATTCTACGGGTGATAAACTTCCAAATATGTTTTCCCCTGTCAAGTCTTCGAATATCTCCGGTTCACAGTTCTTTACAGATTCTAAAAAATCCGCGATACTGTCATAAAAAAACTGATGATCAGGCTTTGCTATTGTGAATGCAAGAATTTTTGAGTTATACTTTATAAGACGTACCTTTTTAGTGATGTTACCTTCTTCGTCAAGGGAGATTGAGTAATTGAAATTTGCCATTTTCGTTAAGCTTCTTTTAAAGTTTTATATCCTGCTGTAAGGGGGTGTAACAGCAGGATTGTTAAATCCCTGATGAACGAACTATGTTCACAGAGCGGTTTTTTATTTTTAAAGGCTTATTTTGAAACTCTCTTAAAATTATTTCTTTTTTTAAGTCTTCATTTTCTAAAGAATCGTTTAAGAAAAAAGGGTTTTCACTGATTATCGATACTTCATTCTGAGTTACTATTGTTATTTGAGTCATAGATTAAATATTTATTCAAAATTATACCTATTTCATATCTCAAACAAATAATAATAAGGCAAATTGTTATATCGATTTTATTAAAAGATTAAGAAAACTTTAAATTTGCGTTGATTTTCAATATTTTATTCTGAAAATTGTTACAGCTAATCCCATAACAATGATAAACTCCAATGCTATTGATTTACTTAAAACTTTCACTAAGGATGAGTTTTCCGAATTTGAAAGCTTTATTAAATCTGAGTTCTTTAATACCCACAAACCTGTTGTACAATGCTTTGAGTTTTTAAAGGAACACTACCCCGATTTCAGCAAGGATAGTTTCACTAAGGAAAATCTCTATCAAAAAATTTACCCGGGCAAAAAATACAACGATACAAATGTTCGTGTAAACCTCTCTGCCCTGCTGAAGCTTGCTGAGACTTATCTTGCATATAAAAATTTCAGGACTAACGATTTTGAAAGCTCGCTTTTGCTTGCGAAAGATTCTTACAAAAGAAGCCTGCCGAAGTTTGAAGAGCGCTATCTTAAAAATTGCGAAAGTGTTTTATCTGAGATAACTTTCCTTGATGAAAATTATTTCTATGATAAGTTTACATTGGAGAACGTTAAAACTCAGCAGAGGAAATCAGAAGACCAGTATCAGTACATCGATTCAGTTCAGACTGCGAATGAAAACTTAACGTACTTCTATTTCTCAAAGCTTCTACGGAATTACGTTTTAATCCTTAATGAGACATCAACCGTTGAAGTCGAGTACAAAATGGATAGTATAAAAATCGTAATGGACTTTGCTAAAATGTACGACTTCACTGAATTCCCTGCTATTATGATTTATATGAACCTGCTAAAAATGTTTCTCGATTCCGATATGGACGCATACTACGAAGCAAAAACTTTATTCCTTGAGAAAGGCAGCGGAATGGAGCAGAGCGAAAAGTTTAATACTTACATCTACCTTACTAATTTCGTCTTTAAAAAATACGTTGCAACCCGGGACATAAAATATATAAAGGAATGCCTTGAAGTGCAGCTGCACCAGATTGAAAACAAAGTTTTTGGAGGCAAGTACCTTTCCTATACTATATATACAAATCTTATCAGCATGGCAACGCGGCTGAAGGATTTGCAGCTTGCAGAGGACTTAATTAATAAATACAAAGGACTGCTCTCACCTGTGAACAGAGAAAGCTTCTATGAGTATGCACTTGCGCGTAACTATTACCTGAAGAAAGATTTTAATAAATCAATGGAACTACTTATAAAGACTAAGCCTGTCGATATTTTTTATGAGCTATCTATAAAAGGAATTCTCCTTACAATTTACTACGAGCTCTCGTACTTCGAGAACGCCTTTGCGCTGGTGAATACATATAAGCACACGGTAAAATCGCCGCTACTAAAGACAAATGATAGAATTATTTTTTCTTCATTCATCAAGCTTTATACAAAGCTTCTGAAAGTACGAACATCACCTGACAGCGCAAAAAAAGACGAGGTACAGTACTCTATAGAGAAGCAAGCCACCTTCCCGCACAAAAGCTGGATGCTGGAAAAGCTGTCTCTGATTTAAGATTTCAGAGTACAGAGTACAGATTAATGATGAATTTTTGACGGATTCTTTAATTCTGCTTCAAAATTACGAGTTTCAAGTTTCAAGATAAAAGTTAAATTATGTTAATTGCTAATTGTTATTTGTTAATTGAAATGACGGATTTTTGACGGATTTCTGAGCGAAGTGAAATCCCGTCTTTAGCGAGATGTGATTTTGGCTTAAAAACAAATCTTCTGCTGATTGTTAATTGATAATTATTAATTGCAGACGGTCGGGTTTTGGTCGGATTCTTCTGCGAAATAAGATGCTACAAAAAAACTAAAACACAAAATCTCACTAAAACAAATCTTCTGCTAATTGTTAATTGATAATTATTAATTGCAGACGGTCGGGTTTTGGTCGGATTTACCCTACCTAATCTTCCACCCAAACAGTAACCCCATCCTTTAGGATGGGGTTGTAGAAATATCAAAAGATACCGTTTTGGGTAAAACCGTGAATTAGATTTTATTGGTTTTGCCCTGTAGGGCAGTTTATTGGCATGCACTCACCCCATCCTAAAGGATGGGGTTACTGTTACAATTTCTTTACTCAAATGCCTATTACATTATGGTCGGGAAATGGTCGGGTTTTATTGTCTAAAACAACACCTCATCCCGCTAAAGACGGAACTGTCCTTTAAACAGTAACTCATAACTCTCTCAATATATAAAAAATATTTTTCCAAAAAAATCTTTACTTCCCTATAACTAGTAATAGGTATAAATATTTTTATTTCCCTTGCGCGCTTATTTCTTTTCCTTAAATATTAAACATAAA
>JBBRQV010000075.1:0-14443 GCA_038225955.1 Ignavibacteria bacterium
CCGTACAAAGGAGTGAAAGTTTATGCCTCAAAAACAAACTTCACAACTACATTAAAGGATGGCTTTTTTTCTCTTTCTAATATCACGTATCCAATTAATTTAATGATATTGAAGGACGGCGATTCAACTATGAATGTCTATCAGGGATTGAATGCAAACAATCCGAACCTTACATATAACTCATATACTGAAAACTCAAATTATAATGAAGGAGCTTTTTTCATTAATTATCCGGCAGTTCAACCGGGTAAATATCTACTTATTCAATTTTCATCAGAAGATATTATCAGCTTTAGTTATAATTATAGCATTCACGATTCAGTTCATGCAGAAATTCCATTAACCTGGCAGGGAGATAAGCAAACTCTTTTAGGAAAACTTATTCTCATGACATACAGAAGGGATGCTTTCGCGCCATTCCTTATTTCTAGTTACGATGCATACGCGGAAAGAACTTTTTATATAGATACAAATAGAATTATTAACACCACTTTTTTAGGAACCGATTTCACCGCAAATCCGGATGAGGCAGTCGTTAACATAAGAAATTATCCTTATAGCCCTTCATCGGATAATATTATTAAGTTCAGCCTTGCCGGAAATACAAACTCAGATATGTTTTTGGATAACTATAATTTCCGAGGAAGCTTTAATTTTGTCGTTCCAAAAATATTTGCGAACAACAGAATGCACATACTAACAAACTCGCCATATAGCAGTGATAACTATATTACAAATAATGCATATACGCTAGAGAATTCAATCATTACTTTCAATGGAATTTCTGAGCTTGCTCTCTTACTTCCAACTCTAAATGCTACGGATGTGGACTCCACTTCTCAGTTTAAAATTACCGGGAATTCCGTTTCAACAGGTATCTACTGCTATCAATTCCAGCCCAAAGGAA
This sequence comes from Ignavibacteria bacterium, assembly GCA_038225955.1. Classification (GTDB taxonomy): domain Bacteria; phylum Bacteroidota; class Ignavibacteria; order Tepidaquicellales; family Tepidaquicellaceae; genus JAFDZO01. The sequence continues at coordinate 908 of JBBRQV010000075.1, forward strand.
ATTTTACTTATAGTGTCTGGATTTATAGCGCATCACAAGAATTCAAGTATCCGGATTTATCAGCGTTTGGATTCAATCTTAAAAAGGGGACGAGCTACAAATGGATTGCGCAAAAGATTGCTCCGTTTGGAAATCTTGATGACTACTGCTCAGTGCCTACTAATAAAATCATAAAAAACTACGATACACAAACCAATGCAAGCTACTTTACAACAAAGGCCGATAGTATAATAACTCCGCGCATTCGCAAAGGAAAATAACTTCAGGTATCTTTTCATAAATTCTTACGTTCACTGAATATTGAGTAAAAAGATAAAATATCTTCTCATAATTTTAATTATCGGAATTCTTTTATACGTAGGAGTTTCGTTTATATCTGTCCACAATTTTCTTTCTCCTAAAAGAGCAAAAATAGATTTTCCCGATACACTCAACCTTGTTCACAAAGATATTGAATTCAAGACATCCGATAATATAAATATTAAAGGATGGTTCTTCCCGTCAGATTCAGTTAACTCAACTAAAGCTATTATTCTCTGCCATGGATGGACAGCAAACCGCTATGAAACTTTGCCTCGTGTAAAGTTTCTTCTTAAAGCAGGTTATAATGTTTTAACCTATGACGCGCGAGCTTGCGGAGAGAGCGGGGGAGATTTGATTTCGCTTGGTTACTATGAAGCGAATGATTTGCTTGCTGCAATAGATTATTTAAAATCGAAGGGAATAAAAAAAATAGCCGCTGATGGAATTTCTCAAGGCGGAGCAACAATTGTTTTTGCTTCTGAAAAATCCAAAGACCTGCAATGCATTATTATAGAGAGTTGCTTTGATGAGCTGCGCAATGCAGTGAATAACAGATTCAGCTCAATGCTTCATATACCGGGAGCAATAGGTTCGGCGTTAATGATTCCTATTGCAAAAGATAAGCTTGGAGTGAGCGTAGATGAAATCGCTCCGATAAAAGTTATAGGAAAAATTGATATTTCTGTTTTTGTAATGAGCGGCGAGGCAGATACAAGAACAACTAAGGAAGAAACAAAAAAATTATTTAATGCTGTCAATGATACGAAACAACTATGGCTTGTACCCAATGCAATTCATGAAGACTTGTATAGAGTAAATACAGTTGAGTATGAGAAGAGAGTGCTGGAATTTTTGAAAGAAAATATTGTGACGGAATTTGATGGGAAAGCAACTGATAGTTACGGATTTCTTACATTTATGGATGAACAGGGGGAAGGTTTCATCAGAACAGGCAATACAACATATCTGCAAACTCTTAATAAAATTAGCCGTGTCAGTGACGGTGCCGTTGCAGAATATCTTGATGGTGTAATTGAACGAATAATTGAAAATCGTCCTGCTGATTTTATAAAATTTATTTACAAAATCAAAAGTAAAGAGGATGAAAATAATCTTGATATAGCATTTCTTTACAGTTTAATTGGAATCAAGGAAGAAAGTTTAGAAAAGTTTAATTCTGTAAAAAAGAAATTGCAAAACTCAGTTAAAGAAAATAAAGAATTGCAGAATTACTTATTAAAAATATTTGAAAAAGCTGAGAAGTGGAAATAGTTAAGTAAAGTTAAAATTTAGAATTTATTTAGAATTACATTATTGCTTTTACTTCCATTAATTTCTGTCCTCATTTTGTTAAATTTACTTACAAATTATCCCACTGAACTTAATTTTAAAATTGCGTATTTTTATTATTACTCTTAAATACGATTTAATTCAATTATAATGAAATTAGAAGACCTTAACGAACAGCAAAGAGAAAAAATTTCCGAGTTCGGCGTGAATACCTGGTACGTACTTGACCTGCTTACTCAATATAAAGAAGATGCAGCATCGGTTCCGGAAAAATGGCAGATCTTTTTTAAAGATATAAATATAGATTCGCTTTCCTTTAACCTGGGAAACTCAAATGGCAACGGACATACAAACGGCTCTACAAAGAGCGTTCAATCTGCTCCGACAATAATACAAACTACAGGCGCAAAAGTTAATATGCCGCAGCCCGCAGATAACGAGTCTGGCGTTTTGCTTCGCGGCGCAGGCGCAAAGATTGTTGATAACATGACGGGAAGTTTAACTATTCCTACTGCTACAACTTTCAGAACGATTCCCGTTAAAGTTTTAGAAGAGAACAGAATAATAATTAATCAGCATTTCAAGAAATTAAACCTTGGTAAAATTTCTTATACGCATATAATCGGCTGGGCAATTGTTAAGGCAATCGGCTCAACGCCTGTGATGACTAATTCGTTTACGATTGTTGACGGAAATCCTACACTCGTTGTGAAGAAAGATATTAACCTCGGACTTGCAATAGATATACAAAAGAAAGACGGTTCACGTTCTTTATTGGTGCCGAATATTAAGAAGGCAAATGAAATGAACTTCAAGCAATTCCTTGATGCCTACAATGATATTGTGAACAGGTCAAAATCGAATAAAATAGAAGTCGCTGATTTCATGGGAACAACTATTACACTTACAAATCCGGGCGGACTTGGAACAGTTGCATCAAACCCGCGCCTTATGATAGGGCAGGGGGCAATTATTGCAACGGGTGCAATTGAATATCCTGCAGAGTTTCAGGCAGTAACAAAAGATATTATCACATCGCTTGGCATAAGTAAAATTATGAATATTACGAGCACCTATGACCATAGAATCATACAAGGTGCAGAGTCAGGAACGTTCCTTAAGAAAGTTCATGAGCTCTTGACAGGTGAAGATAATTTTTATCAAAGTATTTTTTCGGATTTAAAAATTCCGTTAATGCCTGTCTTCTGGAAAGCAGATAATAACCCCGAGGATTTTGTCGGCATTAATAACATAGGAGAAATTGAAAAACACGGTAAGGCAATTCAGCTTATAAATATGTTCAGAGTGCGTGGCCACTTGCTTGCAAATATTGACCCGCTTTTTCCGAAAGTGCAGTCACATCCCGAGCTTGATTCATCTAACTACGGATTTACAGTATGGGATTATGATAGAGAGTTCATCACTGACGGTCTTGCAGGAAAAAGAAGCGCAACGCTAAGAGAGATTTTAGATATTCTCCATGAGACTTACAGCGAATCAATCGGCGTAGAGTACAGACACATCCAGGACCCCGATGAAAAAAACTGGCTTCAGACACAAATGGAATCTTCGAGAAATAAAGGCAACTTTACTCTCGAAGAAAAAATGCTGATGCTGAATAAATTAATTCAGGCAGAAAATTTTGAAAAATTCATCCATACAAAATACGTAGGGCATAAGAGATTTTCATTGGAAGGAATGGAGACAATTATTCCTGTCCTTGATTATCTGAATGATGAAGCAGCGAAAGAAGGCGTGAAGGAAATAGTTTACGGAATGTCTCACAGAGGGAGATTGAACGTGCTTGCGAATATTGTTAACAAGCCATTGCTATCAATATTCTCCGAGTTCGAAGATATAGTTGATACACGTTCATCACAGGGTTCAGGTGATGTGAAGTATCACCTTGGCGCAACAGGGGAGTATGAAACATTAAGCGGAATAAAAATAAAAGTTTCCATTGCATCGAATCCATCTCATCTGGAATTTGTAAATCCCGTTGTTGAAGGTATTGTTCGCGCAAAGCAGACACGCACTGAAGACGAAAACAGAAATAAAACGCTGGCAGTTGTTCTACACGGTGATGCAGCGTTTGCAGGTGAAGGTGTTGTTGCAGAGACATTGAATTTATCCCAGCTAAAAGGATATACAACAGGCGGTACAATACATATAATTGTAAATAATCAAATTGGATTTACGACTGACCCGAAGGAAGGCCGCTCGACTACCTATGCAACTGATGTTGCGAAGATGGTGCAGGCACCGATATTCCACGTAAACGGTGAAGACCCTGAGGCATGTCTATGGGTAACAAAGCTTGCTTATTATTACAGACAGAAATTTAAAAAAGATGTTGTTGTAGATGTGCTCGGCTATAGAAAATACGGACACAACGAAGCCGATGAACCTTCGTTCACACAGCCGTTAATGTATAAAGTTATTAAAGGCAGAGCCGGAATAAAAGAAATTTATGAAAGTCAGTTATTAAAAGCAGGAACTGTAACCGAAGCCGATATTGTAAGGCTCGAAAATATATATAAGGCAAAATTGAACGAAGCGTTTGATAAGGCAAAAGGCTCGCATCAGGAATTTAAGCACGATGACCCTATGGCAATGACGAAAGATGAAATAAATACGATTCAGCATGACCAGAAGACAACTGTGAGCGAAGAAGATTTTAATAAAGTTGTAAATGCTTTAATAACTTTCCCTGAGGGATTTAATGTTCATCCAAAGCTTAAGAAATTTATTGAGACAAGGAAAGATATTTTAAGTGATGCAAATTCTCCAATCGACTGGTCGTTTGCAGAAGCTCTTGCATTCGGTTCGTTAGTACAAGAGGGGATTACAGTAAGACTCAGCGGGCAGGATGTTTCACGCGGAACGTTCTCACAGCGTCACGTAGTATTTGCTGATGCAGAGACAGGGACTGAATACACTCCGCTAAGTGCTCTCGCAACTAAAGATGCAAAGTTTGAACCTGTTGATAGTTCGTTATCTGAAATCGCAGTGCTTGGATTTGAATACGGATATGCAACTGCTGACCCTATGGCATTGGTTATATGGGAAGCACAGTTCGGTGATTTTGCAAATGCAGCGCAGGTTATCATTGATAACTTTGTTGTAGCATCTTATTCAAAATGGAATTTGCATAACAATCTTGTAATGCTTTTACCTCACGGACAGGAAGGGCAGGGACCTGAGCACTCAAGCGCGAGAATCGAAAGATTTTTAACACTCTGCGCCGATGATAATATGTTTGTATGTAATGTTACAACGGCAGGACAGTATTTTCATTTATTAAGAAGACAGGCTAAGCTTGCGGGTAAAGAAAGAAAGCCGCTTGCTTTGATGACTCCGAAAAGTTTATTGCGCTCGCCGCTTGCATCATCTGAAAAGAAAGATATCCTTGAAGGGAAATTCTGGGAAGTAATAGAAGATATAAACCTTGCAGGAAATGCAAACGATGTGAAGACAATTATTTTAACGAGCGGAAAAATTTATTACGATGCAGATAAATACAGAACGGAGAATAATATAAAAGAGACTGCAATAGTAAGACTTGAGCAATATTATCCTTTCCCTGAAGATTTATTGATATTTGTTTTATCGCAATATAAAAATGCAAAGAGCTTAGTATGGTTACAGGAAGAGCCTGAAAATATGGGAGCATATAATTTCTTAGCGTTGACTTTAATTCGACTTGTTCAAAATAAGATGAAATTTTATGCAGTTTGCAGAGAGGCAAGCGCAAGTCCCGCACCCGGTTCGAACAAAGTCTTCCAGATGACCCAGAAAGAAATTATAGCTGAGGCGTTTTCGGTTAGTAATTAAAAGAGAAGCATATTTCTTTAAGCCCTTTTTTGAAGAAATTCAATCGGGCTTTTTTATTAACCTTGCCTTAATTTCTACATCACAATTTGTTAATTCTGTCACCATATATTTATCAAATAAACTAGCAAATTGAGTTTATTTTTAAAACTTTTTAACTTACATTCTGTAAAATAAAATGTCCCTAAAATTATGATAAATTTTACAATGAGAAAATTATTTACAGCAATTCTCTTTATGTCTTTAATTCTCCCAGGATTGACATTCGGCGCAGCTTTTACGCCAGGAAATATAGTAGTATATAGAATCGGTGACGGCGTAGGTGTTTTAGCGGGTACAACATCAGCATCTTTTCTTGACGAATATACTCCGGCAGGTGTACTTGTTCAGTCCATCGCTTTTCCAACGTCAGTTGCAGGTTCCAATTTAGCTTGTACTAACAGCGGAACATCTACCTCAGAAGGCTTCATTAGCCTTTCAGGTGACGGAAGATATATTTTCGTCGCAGGATACAATGTTGCACCGGGTGGAGTTTTGGCGTCTGCTTCAGTTGAAAGAGTCGCAGGAAGAGTTGACTTTTTTGGGAGCGTAAGTACTTCAACATACATTACTGATGGTAGTACAGGTAATGCACGTTCAATTTTTTCTACAAACGGAACAGATATATGGATGGCTACATCCGGTGTAGGCGTAAGATATTTTACTTATGGAAACACTACAACGAGTACACTGATCAGTGCTGCACCGACGAATACAAGAGTTGTCAATGTATTGAATGGACAATTATATATCACAGCAGGATCGGGAGCATTTCAAGGTGTTGCTTCTATCGGCACAGGTGCTCCAACAACAGCAGGTCAGACTACTACAATTTTACCGGGCTTTCCTGTAGCATCAGGACCAAGTCCTTATGGGTATTCTATGAATGCTACCGGAGATGTTATCTACTTAGGAGATGATAGAGCTATTGCTTCAGGTGGTGGTGTTCAGAAATGGACACTTAGCGGAGGCACATGGACTTTAGCTTATACTTTAAATACAGGTTTAACGAATGGATGCAGAGGTGTTATAGTTGACTGGAGCGGGGCAAACCCAGTTATTTATTCAACGGAAGGTAATGGAACAACTAACAACAGTATTGTTTCAGTTACCGATGCAGGAGCAGCTTCATCTTTTACCGTTTTAGCTTCAGCAGGAACAAACAAAGTTTTAAGAGGTATTGCCTTCGCACCTAACAGTGTAACTGTTACAACCGCAACTTCATTACCTGCCGGAACATATAATAATATTACAGTCAATGGCGGTGATGCTACTCTATCAGGAAATGCAAGTGTAACAGGAACTCTAACTTTAACATCAGGCAATATTATTACTGGAGCAAATACTCTTACATTAGGTTCTTCAGGAACAAACTTAGGAACACTTAACAGAACATCTGGTACAGTTATCGGAACTATGGCAAGATGGTTTACTAATTCAACAGTTTCAAATGTAGTTTTCCCTGTTGGTACAGCGACGAATTACAGACCATTTACAATTTCATATACGGGTGCTCCTGTAGCTGCGGGTACAGTAACAATTGGGCACATTGATGGAGTTGATGGTACAGACATAGCGTCGCCTATAACTGACGGAGGATTTACAATAAACAGAGCGTCAAATATGTATTGGAGTATTGCATTCAACGGAGCATTTGGTGGAACGTTTGATTTTTCAATTGATGGAAACGGACAGAACGGAATAAACGACCCAACAAATTTAAGAGGAATATATTCTTCTAACGGAACAGTGTTCTTAGCTCTTGGAACACACGCAGCAGGTTCAGGTACAGTAGCAAACAGAACAGGTGTGTCAGGCGGAACCCCGGGACGTTTCTATATTGGCGGTAATAATTCTAACAATCCTTTGCCTGTTGAGCTTGATAATTTTGTTGCAACAACAATTAAGAACGAAGTAATACTTGATTTTGCAACAGGTCACGAACAAAACAATTCGGGATTTGAAATTGAAAGAGCAACTTTATCTCCAACTCAAAATAGAACCGATGCTGATATAAATTTTAAAGCAGTTACATTTATAGCAAGCAAAGGAAACTCTAATAACGTTCAGGGATATAAATACATAGACGGAAATCTTGCGACAGGAAGATATGCCTACAGATTAAAACAAATCGATTACAATGGAAATCATATTTACTTCTTATTAAATAATGAAGTCGTGATTTCTAACCCAAATAAATTTTCAATAAGTCAAAATTACCCTAATCCTTTCAATCCTTCGACAACAATTGCTTATGATATGCCCTTCGATGGAAATATGAAATTAGTTATTTTTGATAATCTTGGAAGGGAAGTAAAAACTTTAGTGAATGGAAACGTTAACGCAGGATATTACAAAGTTGATTTCAATGCATCAGCATTGCCTAGTGGAATTTATTTCTACAGAGTGAATGCCGAATCCGGTACCGATAAATTTGAAAAGGTATTTAAAATGATGCTTGTAAAATAAAATTGAATTTTCTTTCAGTAAAGAAAGCCCATTTTACTATTGTAAGATGGGCTTTTTATTTGTGATGCTTTTCTTTTAACTCACAATTCGCAAAAATTGTCGTATCTTAAGCTACATTAATCTATTTATTTTTATTTAATTTAAGATTACCTTGCTTAAACTAAAATTTAAACCACTAATATGATTAAAAGATATACTGCATTCTTACTTCTCATTGCTGTAGCTATTCCGGCAATCTTTTTTTCTCCCGATAAAGTAAATGCTACAACTTTTACAATCCAGGTTGCGGATAATTTTTTTAATCCTGCTTCTCAAAATGCTACCGTTGGCGATACAATTTTTTTTCAATGGGTAGGACCTACGAGGTCACATACTGCAACGTGTAATCCGGGAGTTGACCCATCGACTTCTCTACCTGGTGGTGCTGCAACTTTTAATCAACCAATAAATTCCGGTTCGCAAACATATTCTTATGTTCTTACAGTAGCCGGTACCTATAATTATAATTGTCAATTTCATGCTCCTTCAATGGCAGGTACATTGAATGTATCAGCCGGGGTAGTAACTTATGCATGGAACAGAATAGATTCATCTGACTTTCAAGTAACAACAAACTGGACACCAACTAGAACAACTCCCGCAGCTACGGATATTTTACAATTCAATAACGGAGCAGCAAATACGATTGCATATAACGTACCTACACAAACCTTAGGCGGAATTGCAATCACCGGTAATACTTCAATAAAATTTTATAACACATTTAGTGGAACAAATAATACTCTTACCGTTGGGGGAGGAACAAACGCAAATCCCGCTTTTCAGATAGGAGCAGGTTCTACATTAACTTTCTCGGCAACTACAGCTACTAATATATTAATATGTAATTTGCCTACAGGGGCTACAGGATTAATAGGCGGAACATTTAACGCTACTTCAACCGTAACAGCAACAGGTCATAAATTTCAGGCGATTGATGCAAATGCTGTAACATTTCAAAACGGAGCAGTTTTTAATTATGGTCCATTTGCAGGAGGCAATGTTTTTGGTGCAGGTACTGGAGTTTCTGGCTTGAATTCTATGATATTTCAAAGCGGTTCAAGATTTGTTTTCAAGTCTATTGCCAACGGTGCAAATCCATTCGGAGCAACTGCCCCGAGTTCAGTTTGTGTCTTTCAAACAGGAAGTACTTTTGAACATCAGTCAAGTTTATCACCGGTCGCATCAGGAAGAACATACGCAAATTTTGAAATGAACTTAGCGGGCGGAAACGCCAGCGTAACAGGCGGGAGCGCTTTTACTTTAGACAATTTAACTGTAACCGATGGCACATTTAACTGCAATGTAACAGGTAGGATTAACATTAAAGGAAATATTTCAGTTGCGTCAGGGAAAACTTTAACCTTTACTCCTGCATCTGGTCCAGTAGATTCATTATTATTCAACGGAACAACTCAGCAATCAATTAGTGGCGCAGGTACTTTAACATTATCCTCTGCATTTCCTCATAAAGTTGTAATGAATAATTCAAATGGTTTAGTGTTAAACAAAAACGTTGTTTTACCGGGTAGCTTAATAATGCTTTCCGGAAATATAACTACAGGAGCGAATACTTTAACACTAGGAGCAAGCACATCAGTTTTGGGGACTATGGTTAATGCAGCAGGTATAATAATCGGAAACTTTGAAAGATGGTATGCGGCATCAACTACAGCAGCTCCATTACTTTATCCTATGGGTACGGCTACTTTTTATAGACCCGTAACAATAGCTTTCCCAACAACAGCACCTACAACCGGTGGAACTATAATCGTTTCACACACGGATGGTACAGACGGTTCTGATTTAGCCATACCAATTAACGATGGTGGGTTTAATCTTTCTAGACGTTCAAATATGTACTGGAATTTAACAGCAGCAAACGGATTATTAGGTGGAGTATATGATTTAACGGCAGATGGTAACGGACAAAATGGTATTAACAGCTCAACAAATTTAAGATTAATTTATTCAGGAGATGGCGGAACTACTTTCAGCGCACCCGGAACACATGCATCAGGAACAGGAACAGTTGCAAACAGAACAGGTATTGCAGGCGGTACTTACGGCAGACATTATCTTGGAGGTAATAGCATAAACAATCCTTTACCTGTTGAGCTTGATAATTTTGTAGCAACAACAATTAAGAATGAAGTAATACTTGACTGGGCAACAGGGCACGAACAAAATAATACCGGCTTTGAAGTGCAGCGTGCTGCATTAATTACTAATCAAAATTCTACTGATAATGTTTCAACTGCTAATTATGAAACAGTGGGCTATGTACAAAGCAAAGGTAACTCAAACTTAGTTCAATCATATTCATTCAATGATAAAAATCTTCAGGCAGGAAGATATGTATACAGATTGAAACAGATTGACGTAAACGGAAATCATACTTACTTCTTACTTAATAATGAAGTGTTTGTAAATCTTCCGGGTAAGTTTTTTATAAGCCAGAATTACCCTAATCCATTTAACCCTACAACAAGTATTAACTATGAAATGCCATTTGACGGATTAGTTAAAATAGTTGTATATGACAATATTGGCAGAGAAGTAAAAACACTTGTGAATGGAAATGTGAATGCGGGATATTACAAAGCAGAATTTAATGCATCGTCACTACCGAGCGGAATTTATTTCTATAGAGTTAATGCAGTATCAGGTTCACAGAGCTTTGAAAAAGTTTACAAAATGATGTTAATAAAATAAACCAAAATTTATTTCAGATATTTACTATAGACCTGCATTATTTTTTGCAGGTCTATTTTTATATTATGCAAAAAGTACTAAAAAAGTATTTCGATTTTCATTTAATAAATTCTTATTTTGCATTTCATTCATTTTAAAATAATTCAACTCATCCCCAAATATGAGAACAAATTTAACTCTATTTTTAATAGCCATTTTATGTCTGACTGCATTTGTGCTTACCCCGAAAAGTTCCAATGCAACAACATATACTATTACTGTCAATAGTAACTTTTTTAATCCTGCTTCACAAAATGTTCTGGTAGGAGATACAATACATTTTCAATGGCAAAGTGGGTTTCATACAACTACATGTGACCCTGTGACCCTACCCGGAACTTCTTATCCCGCAGGATTTGCAGGATGGGATTCCCCCATGACCAGCGGAAGTACGGATTATTATGTTATAATTACGCGACCCGGAACTTATGTTTATGGTTGCCAGCCCCATTGGCCAGGTATGCAAGGAACTATCACTGCAGGTACAGGATATAAATACTGGTCAGGTTCATTAAATGGAGGCGACGGTACTTCATGGGATGATGCTTTAAACTGGTTAGATGGCACACTTCCATCTACAGCCGATAGTGTAATGCTAAATAACTCGTTTGTAACGACAACATATTCTGTTACTTTGGGCGGCGGTGTTGCAAATACTACTTTAGCAAAAATTGTAATACAACCATCAGCAGCAAATTATATATATCTGACTTTACCATCGACCAACACAAACGGTACTGCCGGGTTGACACTTGGGAACGGCTCCGGTTCACCATATGATTTTGCAATTTATAAACATGGATTTTTTTACAATCAATCTGGTGCCGCTTCAGGTGCTGGTGTTGCTTTTGTAAATTCAGTAGATTCTATTCAATTAAATGATAGCGCTATTTGGGTTCACAATTGCACACGCACTCAGGCGGGTATTACAAATAAATTATCTAAAGCATCAAATACAAGGACTGGGATTTTCAGATATGATATGCCTACTTCTTCATTTGCAAGTATAACATTTTCAAATATAACTTACGGCTGCTTGCAGTTATCAGGTTTTACCGCTAATGCGCCATATCCTTATAAAAAATATATCACAACAGGTTCTTCAGCGTGCAACGTGCGAGGTGATTTTTACATGGATGATAAATGTTATGATAGTACTGTAATGTCGAATAATTTGAATATAGGTGGTGATTTTTATAATTACGGAAAAATTGTATATGCTCCTATAGCTAATCCTCAACAAATAAATTTTAACGGAACTACTTTACAAAATTTATATTGCGCAGGGACTGGCAGCTTTATTGGAAGCCGGGCAACATTTAATAATGCAGCAGGTTTTTACATCAATCAACCATTGTATATTGACACTGTTACTATGACTAACGGAAATATAAATTCTGCGAACGGAGCTTGGCTTGGAGTAGGTTTTGATGCAAGTAATCCGGGATTCTTAACAAGAACCGGAGGAATTGTAACAGGGCAAATGGAACGTTGGTATTTGGCAGGTACTGTTTCAGACTCTCTTAGTTTTCCTGTTGGTACATCGAGTGTTTTAAAAGAAGCAAAAGTAAGATTTTCAACTGCGCCAACAACAGCAGGAAGAATAGGAATAAAGTTTATTGATAATGGTTTATCGGGAACAGCATTATCTCCTCAGTTAGATGATGGTGGATTCGCTGTTACCCAAAGGTCAAATTCCTATTGGCTGATGACAGGAACGTTTCTAACAGGGGGCGCAATTGATGTTGCAATGGATGGAAATGGGCAAGCAGGGATTACCACAGGAGATTCTCTTAGAGTAATCTGGAGTAATAACGGAGGCTCTAGTTTTTCACTTCAGGGAGTTCATAAAAGTGGAAATTCCTCAATCGGAAGAAGAACAGGAATTGTTAATTACTTCAGCAATTTTTATCTTGGCGGTTCAGTCGCAAATCCATTGCCGGTCGAACTTTCAAGTCTTGTTGCTTCTACTATTAAGAATGAAGTTATATTGGATTGGGCAACAGTTAGGGAAGAAAATAATTCAGAGTTTGGCGTAGAGAGAGCAGATGTTTTAAATGGTATTACAGGAAATTATGAAAATGTAGGATTTGTAACAGGGAAAGGTACTACAAAGACACCACAAAGCTATAGATTCAACGATAGAAATTTAGCAGCAGGAAAATATTCATACAGATTAAAACAAATAGACTTCAATGGTAATTATCATTACTTCAATTTAAATTCTGAGGTAAATATTTCGTTGCCGAATAATTTTGCAGTAAGTCAAAATTATCCTAATCCATTTAATCCGACAACAAATATAAATTATGAAATGCCATTTGATGGTTTAGTCAAAATTGTTGTGTATGATAATATAGGAAGGGAAGTAAAGACATTGGTGAATGGGAATATTAATGCAGGATATTATAAAGCAGACTTTAACGCATCCGGACTTCCAAGCGGAATTTACTTCTATAGAGTAAATGCTTCATCAGGCTCGCAAAATTTTGAAAGAGTCTTTAAAATGATACTTGTAAAATAATTTATAATTTATTTATTCCTCAGATTCAAAATCTTCATCTTCAAGAGAGAGTTCGGCTTCGGACTCTCTCTTTTTTATTTCTTCTAAATTCTCTTTTACACTTCTTAGTCCTATATCCAAGCTTTTGAATTTTGTTGTATCAAATGAAACATCTTTTACAAATATTTTGCCTAGTATTTCTTCCCCATCCTTTTTAATTAAATTTTTCTTATCTAATTCAAAAATTTCACAGGCAAGCTCTCCCATTTCATATCTTGAAATTTTATCTTTACCGCCAATATTAATAA